>JAPHUI010000005.1 GCA_026193755.1 Ignavibacteriaceae bacterium
AAATGGATCTTTTTACCATGTCTTTCCATAATAAAAGCGTTAAAGCTCCGCCCATTTTTAAAGTGCCCACCAGATCTGTCTTTTTCACCCGGGTAACGCCAGCCAAAATGCTGAACCTCAACTCCTTTAAAATTGACCCCGTTCAGACTTATTCTTTCATCCCAATCAACTTCATTCAACGACTTCCACTTTAAATCTTCAATAACATCCTTTGTGTTATATGCTAAAATGCAATCAAGCTCACCTGGATATTTTTCTGTGAGTGCCTTCAATGTTTTATAATCCATGTGATCCATATGAGCATGTGAAATCAGAACCACATCAGGTTTGGGAATTTCATTAAGCATTAGTGCCGGAAGACTGGCTCTTTGGGGACCGAGGATGAAACCTTCAATATAAATTCCAACAGCTTCAAAAAACACCGGATCTGTAAGAATAATTTTACCATAAAAATTAATTAGAACAGTTGCGTGTCCAATCCACGCAATATTTATTTCATCATCTTTCCAGGTATCAACATTCGGATTTGAAGCAGGTTTAATCATGTTCTCAACAGAGGCAGCTTTTAATCCCTTCATAAACTGCGGAGGAATAACCATCGAGCCAAGCGTAATTAAAGCACTATTTCTTAAAAATTTTCTTCTATCCACTTTCTCTTTCTTTTAATATTACCCAACATTAAGATGCAGATTACCGGCTGAGGATTTAAAATATCACAAAAAAACAATAATTGATTCTTAGAACGATAAAATTTAGTTTACATTACTCTTTATTTAACAAATAATATTTTAAAATGATAGACATTCTAATTTCTCTTATTATAGCAGGAATTGCGGGGGCAATTGCTAAATCATTGGTAGGACTTGACCGTGGCGGATGCATAATTTCAATAGTTGTGGGCTTCATCGGTGCGATGATAGGAACATGGCTTGCACGTGAATTTAATCTGCCTGATTTAATTGTTTTTAACATACGTGGGTCTGAGTATCATATTTTGTGGACGATTATTGGTGCTGTGATTTTTACTGCCGTTTTAAGTTTAATCACCCCGGGAAAGAAGAAGTAAGAACAACATATGGGTTCCAATTACAACGGTTCAAAAAAGGAAATACGGGTTTTAAACACTTTCATTAAGCTTATCCGCTCATCTGAATCACTTAATTCTAAAATCAATCTCGAGCTAAGTAAACATGGTTTAACGGAAAGTCAGTTTGGAGTTCTGGATGCACTTTTACATCTGGGACCAATGAAACAAAAAGAGATCGGCAAAAAGATTTTGAAGAGTGGTGGCAATATAACAATGGTCATTGACAATCTTGAGAAACAGGATTTAGTTAAACGAAAAAGAGGTGAGAAAGACAGAAGGCATTTTATAATTCATTTAACAAAAAAGGGGAAAAGTAAAATAACAGAAGTATTACCTCAAGTAGTAAAAGTAATAAAGAAACACCTCGAAATATTAAATCTGGAAGAACAAAAGGAACTTGGACGTCTCTGTAAAATTATCGGACTACAAGTACGTTATTAGATTAATATTTAAGGCTTAACTTATATTCCTCTAAAACCCCGTGTAGTATTTCCCCTGCTTTTCCAAAATATGAATAATCAGCTATCGAGGAAAGTGGTGTTTCTTCTAAATTTACTTCAACAATTGTCGCTCCACTTTGCTTAGCCGTATAGACCAATCCGGCAGCAGGATAAACTACAGCAGAAGTTCCAACAACAAAAAAAACATCAGAACTGATTGCTGCTTTTTCTCCACCGAGGAACTGATCTTCAGGAAGATATTCACCAAACCAAACTACATCCGGACGAATTAAACCGCCGCACTCACATTTAGGAACTCCTTTTGAAAAATCTAGTTCTTCATTATAATACTTTTTACAGTTGATACAAAAATTTCTTTCGATATTACCGTGAAGCTCAAATACAGTATTGCTGCCCGCTCGTCGGTGAAGGTTGTCAATATTTTGTGTTACAACAGTAACGTTCTTAAAGTGGTTCTGTGTTTCTGCAATTGTAAGGTGTGCGGCATTTGGCTGGGCTTCGTGTATTATTTTCTTCCGGTGATTATACCACTCCCATACCATTTCCGGGTTTCTGATGAAAGCATTAAAGTTAGCTAGTTCTTCAGGTTTTAGTTTATTCCAAATTCCATCCTTCCCCCTGAAAGTTGGTATTCCGCTTTCAGAGGATATTCCCGCACCGGTAAAGAATACAATTGATTCTGATTTTCTCAGAGTATCAATTAAACTTTTATCTATTTGTATCACTCGAGTTCTTTATTGACTTCCACTAAAAGCTGTTTTGCCTCTTTTAAATACTCATCATCGTCTTCCAAAACAACCGGAGCTTTCTCAACTAATAGTAGATTTTCTTTTGCCAGCTCATATTCATCTTCTTCAATGTATGCTTTCGCAAGACCAAGATAAAACATTCTGTAATTTGGTTTTAGCTTTATCGCATTTTGATACTCTCTTATTGCAACATCCATATCACCCCATCCCAATCCGAGTGGAAGTCTTAACAGATATGCTTTTTCACAAACTTTAGCGTGCGTCCTTCCCAGCACATAATGCGAAAGTGCCTGAACATAGTTCCCGCCGTTGTTTAATTCTATTGCTCTTTCACAATCGTCTTTAACATCATTTACGGTTCCGATTGCTGAAAATACTCCTTCAAACAAAGCTATTCTACCATTTACAATAGCTCTACGAACGTAAGTCACTGATTGATCAGGTGCCAGTTTCACAGCACTGTCTGCATATACGAATGATTTTTTATATTGATCGTACTTCGCATCTTTTTGCTCATCGGTAGCTTCGGGCAGTTTATTAGCAATATCAACTATAGCTCTGCTTATTCTCCAGAGAACTTCCCAATTTTCAGGATTCAATTTATCTGCTTTCTGATAAGTCTCTAAAGCTTTCTGATTATCGAACTCTGTATAATACTTATCGCCTTCCTGAATTAATTCTTCAGTTGTTTGTGAGTAAAGACTACTGTTAATGCTAATTAACGCAAAAAACAGTACAAGTAAAAAAGTAGAAGTTTTCATTTTTCACCTATAATTATTCAAATAAGGTTTTGTTTGATTTATTTTCTGATCTATTACTTATATCGTGCTTGTGAAGATCAGTATCCGCAAGCGGGATGTACCTGGTCCAGTTTGAGTCGGCTCTAATCTCTGAATCAATTGCATTTTTGTAAGCATTAACTTTTGCACTTAATTCATCAGCCTGATAAAGTGCTATTGCTTCTGCTGTTTTAGGAACAACAGGAGATGCATGCTCAAGTTTTCCCTGATGACTTAAAATCAGATGCAAAAGATTATTTTTCATTTCAATCGGAAAACCCGGAATATTATTTATTTCATCACTGACCAGGTTAAAAGCAATAACTATATGTCCGACAAGTTTTCCTTTGTCTGTGTATTCAAAAACTGAATCAAAACTTAGTTCTTCAATTTTGCCGATATCGTGCAGCATTGCACCGGAAATAAGCAAATCTCTATTCAGCTCAGGATGAAATTCACACATAAGTTCACAGATTTTAATTATCTCCAAAGTGTGTTCCAATAAACCGTGAACATAGGCATGGTGCCAGGATTTTCCTGCAGGTGCATTGCAAAATTTTTCATACGTTTCCCCAGAAAAAATCTGCTTTATTAATTTTCCAAGAAAGTCATTCGTTATACTTTTAATTTTCTGATCAAATTCCTTTTTCATCTGTTCAAGGTTTCTTTTCGATTCAGGTAGGAAATCTCTCGGACTTACATTATCAGAAGGACGTGCTAATTTAACAGATGCAACTCTTATTTGAAGATTGCCCTGATATTCTTCAATTGTTCCAAGCACTTTAATAACATCACCTATTTTTCCCCCGGCAGCAATTTCCGTGAAGCTATCCCAGACATTTGCGTTTAATGTTGCTGATTTATCACCAAGCTCCATTGAAAGAAAGTCTTTTCCGGCTCTTGTAGTTCGTAGTTCAATCTTTCTTATAACAAGGAAATGATCGACCTGATCGTTCTTTACCAGAGTATTTAGGTCAGCTTGATTTAACAATATTTTCTTTTTCCTAACTTATTTACAGAAACAACAATAAAAATTTTAATTTCAGTAAACAATAATTACATAACAAGCAATGATTCTATTCTTTCTTTTAGCTGATCACTGAGTGATGGTTCTTGTTTTATTGCTTTAACTCCAATTTCCTGATAAGATTTAAGCAACTCTTCTGAATCAGAATAAAGAAAAACTATGAACGGCAACTGCATGTTTTTATGTTTCTCACGAACTGTGTTCACAAACTGCAATCCATCCATCAGAGGCAAGTTGTGCTCACAAATTAATAGTGAAGGTAGTTTATCAGAGATTTTTTCAAGTGCTTCAAAGGCATTTTCCGCTGCAACTACCTTAAGTCCCGGAAAACTTTTTTCCATTTCTCGTTTCAAATCATTTAAAATTTCATTGTTTTCTAAAACAAGAAGAATAGTGTTTGCTGCTGACGGTACCGTAAAATGAAATTCGCTTCCTTTGCCCTCTTTTGAGTAAAACCAAATTTCACCTCCGTGTTTTTCAATAACCTGTTTTGCGAGCATCAACCCCAAACCGCTTCCTTTTTCTCCTTTTGTTCCTTCTGTTGTAAAAATTTTTCCTATATCAAATACCTTTTCCCGGTTAGTCTCTGATATTCCAACTCCGTTATCTCTTACAATAAATTCAATAAAATCGCTATTGTAAATGTTAGCAGAAATTTCAACCAACTCATTTACGGGTGAAAACTTAACCGCATTGCTTATAAGATTAATCAAAACTTTAGTAATAAGCCTTTCATCAGCATCTATATGAAATGCCTCGGGTATTTTTACATCAATATTAATGTTTTTTCTAACTGCAAGTCCAGTTAGATATGATACACAATTGTAAGTAATACTTTGGGCATGAAGTCTTTGGAATTCGAGCTTTATTCGTCCAGTCTGAAGGTGTGACCAGTCGAAAAGATGATTAATAAGTTGCAGCTGACTCTGGGAAGAATCATGAATAAATTTAACGTACTCAGCTTTATCTTTTTCAGGCAGTTTACTTTCGTTTAAAATAATTTCTGAAAACCCCAGTATGCTTGTAAATGGTGCCCGGAGATCGTGTGAGAGAATGGAAATAAAATTGTCCTTTGAGGAATTAAGCTGTTCCAGCTCTTCGTTTTTTATTTTAAGTTCTTCTACTTCTCTAATATAATCTGTGATATCTGTTACCATTCCGAATTTTTTCTTAATCCTACCATCAGATTTGCGGATAACTTTAATTTTTTCGTTGACAAAAATAATCGCCCCATCTTTCCTGGTAATTCTATAATTGAATTCCACATATTCTTTTTTCTTATCATTCTCAAATTCAGTCAATTTCTTTTTGTATTCTTCAATATCATCCTTGAGAATTAAGAATGACCAGGTATTTTCCAGTTTTAGAATCTCTGAACTGTCAAAACCTGTAACGGAAAAAATATTCTCAGAGTACTCGGCAGCTGAATTATGAGAATCACCAGTCCAAAAAAATATTTCGTTGAAATTATCTATAACCTTATCAAAGCTCAATTTAGATAGTTCTTTTGTTTAATCTTTAAATCAGTAGTTCTTATTGGTGCTGAGTTTCCCATCTTTTGTAAATTCGGTATATCAATTATAAAAAATAATTGCAACTTATAACAGGAAATAGAATGAAATCGCAGAACTTTAATTGGTATCTTTTTGTTATTAATCAAAAAATATTTCAAAATAGAACAATTATAATGAAACTTTTATTAGTATCAATTCTTAACTTGATGACACCAATCCTGCTTTTAGCTCAAGAAAGTACAGGATCCGTTTATGGCAGGATTATGGATAATTCTACGAATGAACCTCTGGTAGGTGCAAATGTAATTGTTGTTGGAACAAACTATGGAGCTGCAACAAGCTTCGATGGGGAATATTTGATTACCGGTTTACCTCCAAACACTTATCAAATCAAAGTATCGATAATTGGATATAACAGTTTAATTAAAACTGACATTAGTGTTATGCCGGGCAGACCAGCTCAAGTTGATTTTGAATTAACTACAGCAGCTATAGAACTTGAAGGTGTGGTTGTCCAGAGTGGCTACTTCGATAGAAATCAAATTGAGGTAAATAGTACTATAGGATTTAGTAATGAAGAAATTAGACGAAGCGCCGGTGGTTTTGAAGATGTGGTAAGAGCAGTATCAATTCTTCCGGGAGTAGCACAAGCTGACCCGGGTAGAAATGACTTAATAGTTAGAGGCGGTGCCCCTTCAGAAAATTTATATTTGATTGATGGTATACCGGTTCAAAACATAAACCATTTCGGAACTCAAGGAGCAACCGGTGGTCCGCTCAGTTATGTGAATCTGGACTTTGTGAGCAACACTACGTTTTCAACAGGTGGTTTTTCTGTTATTAATGGAGATAAAATTTCATCTGTCCTTTCTATTGATCTTCGTGAAGGAAGAAAGGATAAAATCGGTGGGAAAGGTACCATTTCGGCTACTCAATTTGGACTCGATCTAGAAGGTCCGGTATCTGATAACTCAACTTTTATTCTTTCGGCAAGAAGAAGCTACCTTGATTTCATCTTTAAAGCAGCAGACTTTTCATTCGTCCCGGAATATTATGACGGATTTGCCAAGTATGATTGGAAACTTGATAACAGAAATTCTATTTCGTTTCTTCTTATTGCTGCTTTTGATAATGTAAAATATTTTAATAGTACAGAAGATCAGCGATATGATAATTCCAGAATCCTCGGAAGTGATCAAACACAGTATGCAACGGGTTTATCTTACCGTCATTTATTTAACAAAGGTTTTCTAAACATTACTTTAAATAGAAACTACGTTGATTTTAATACACAGCAGAAAGACTCTCTCTTAAATCCGATTTTTACAAATAAATCTCTCGAAAAGGAAAACACACTTAAAGCAGATCTTACTTATAAAATATCGAATGTAACCGAGTTAAACGTCGGTGCTTCCGGACAGCTAATTAATTTTGATACCGATATTTTCGTTCCTGAATTTATCAGCACTTTTGGAGACAGCATTCCAACCACTTCAATAAATGCAAATAATAATTACAACAAGTTTTCTGCTTACACAAATTTCAATTTTCTTCTTTTAGATAGATTGAATGTGAATCTCGGAATAAGAGCTGATTATTTCAATCCACTTAAAACAAAAACATATTTCAGTCCGCGTTTTTCAGCATCGTACCAGTTAACCGATTTAACATCTATTATTTTCAGCACGGGTATTTATCACCAGGCACCTTCTTACATCTGGTTGGTTGGAAACGAAACAAATCTTGAACTGAAAGATATCAGGGTAAATCAATATGTGGTCGGTGTTGATCAATATTTTTCAGCGGATGCGCTGTTCAGAGTTGAAGGTTTCTTAAAAGATTATTTTGATTATCCAACCAGTTTGAGAAGAACATATTTAATAATGGCAAACACAGGTGCAGGATTTGCAGGCTCAGATGAAAATTTTGCTTCTTTTGGACTGGATCCACTGAACTCTGCCGGAACAGGTATAGCAAAAGGTTTTGAAATTTCACTTCAGAAAAAACTTTC
>JAPHUI010000088.1 GCA_026193755.1 Ignavibacteriaceae bacterium
CATTACTAAAGCGGAAAATTATCGTAAGATGCTTCTTTCAATGGTGAAAGATGTTAGGGTGATACTTGTAAAGTTTGCTGACCGCCTTCACAACATGCGTACTCTGGAGTTTGTTAGTCCCGATAAACAAAAACGTATAGCACAAGAAACACTTGAAATTTATGCCCCATTTGCAAACAGGTTTGGCCTGGCGCGGGTAAAGTGGGAATTGGAAGATCTATCTTTCAAATATCTTAACAAAGAAATGTATGAAGACCTTGTTCGAAAAGTAAAGAGTTCCAGAAAAGATAGGGAATCATATATAAAAAAGTTTTCGGATCCTGTTAAAAAGAAGCTGGATGACTACAATCTTAAATATGAAATGGGAGGTCGTCCCAAACATTTCTACAGCATCTATAGAAAAATGATAAAGAGAAATAAACCTTTTGAAGAAATTTATGATCTGTTTGCCGTCAGGATAATTTTGGATACCGAAAATTCAAACGATTGTTATACAACTCTCGGTATAGTTAACCAGATGTATCTACCAGTGCCAGACAGGTTTAAAGATTACATTTCTATTCCGAAGAATAATAATTACCAATCAATACATACTACAGTTATCGGACCTGAAGGCAGACTTGTAGAAGTTCAGATAAGAACAAAAAAAATGCACGAAATTGCGGAGCGTGGTCTGGCAGCGCATTGGAAATATAAAGAAGACAAGTCAACTACAGATAAAGATCTTGATAACTGGTTGGATTGGATAAGGGATATTTTCGAAGGTTCGGGAAAGGATGAAACCCGAAGGGAAATTCTTGAAGATTTTAAACTCAATCTTTACCAGGATGAAATTTATATTTTCACACCGAAAGGTGAATTAAGAAGACTCCCGATTGATTCCACTCCTGTTGATTTTGCTTTTGAGATTCACAGTAATGTTGGTTATCAATGTATCGGTGCTAAAATAAACGGAAAAATTGTCCCGCTCGATACACCTTTGCATAGCGGAGACCAGGTTGAAGTTATAACCTCCAAAAATCAACACCCGAACAAAAACTGGTTGAAGTTTGTAAAAACTCAGAAGGCAAAATCTGCCATCAGAAAATGGATGAATAAAGAAGAAGAGAAGATTGTAAAAGCCGGAAAGGAAATATGGAATAAAAAATTGAAGAGATTAAAGCTCTCATTTACAACTACAGATGTTTCAAAAATTGCAAGAAAGTTTAAATATGAAAATAACTCACAATTTTTCGCTGCTATTGCACAGGGAAATGTCAATCTTGATAAGATACTAATTGATTCCAAAGACAAACCAGTTGAAGAACCCGAAAAGATTCTTGAATTTAATAAGTTCGCGGATATAGCAAGAAAAGATGCTGGAGGAATTTTAGTTGATGGTAAATCATCAGGTATTATGTATTCATATGCTAAATGTTGTAATCCAATTCCGGGTGATCCGGTGATAGGTTATATAACAGTTGGTGAGGGTGTAAAAATTCATCGGAAGACTTGCAATAATTTAATTAACCTTTCAAAAATTGACGCCGATAAATTAATACCGGTTCAGTGGCCAGGTACAGACGGAACTCTATTTGTAGCAGGACTAACTGTAAAAGGGGAAGATAGTCCTGGTATTCTAAATGATATTGCTCATACAATAGTTAATTATAAAAGCACGAACATTAAGTCAATCAACATAAATACAAACGATTCAACTTTTGAAGGTTCTGTTACTGTGTATGTTACTAATCTGGAGCATCTAAACAACCTTATAGAAAGGTTGAAAAAGCTGAGAGGTCTTTATAAAGTTGAAAGATTTGAGGGCAGTTAATAAATTTTGGAACAGTCCGCTATAGAATTCCGCATAATGGGAATTGACTTTGGAGAAAAGCGTATTGGAATTGCGTTAAGCGATCCTTTGTTAACTTTTGCATATCCCTTTACCACCATTCAAAATGATTCATCATTTTTTAGCAAACTCACTGCTATCATTATTGAAAAAAAGATTAAGAAAATTATTCTTGGTCTTCCATCATCAAGTTATAAATCATCGAAAGAATTAACTATAAAAGTTTTAAAATTGAAAACAGATATTGAATCAAAAAATAAAATTGACGTTATACTCTGGGATGAAGAATATTCATCAGCAATTGCAAAAGAAAGAGTGGTTGAATCCGTTACAAAAAAATCAAAAAGAAAAAAAAAAGAATTATTAGATCAGCATTCTGCTGCTGTCATATTGCAGGAGTATTTAGATTCAAAGTAATTCAGGTGTCTTCTGAAAGTAATTATTAAGTGATCCAACTAAGTCTTAATAATTAAAAAAATTATCTAATAAAATGTTTGACATTAACATTCCAAAAAGCTATTTTTTCAGTCATAATTCAATCAATTGGGAGCATATCTATGGCAGCATTGTCACTTGACGCACTTGGAATGGTGGAAACCAAAGGTTTGGTTGGTTCCATCGAAGCTGCGGACGCAATGGTCAAAGCAGCAAAAGTAGAACTAATCGGGAAAGAGACTATCGGTGGGGGCTACGTCACTGTAATGGTTCGAGGTGATGTGGGAGCAGTTAAAGCTGCAACTGATGCAGGTGCGGCAGCAGCGCAAAGAGTTGGTGAACTTGTCTCAGTTCACGTAATTCCTCGTCCTCATTCAGATGTTGAAATGATACTCCCAAAAAGATCTAAGTAGAAATTATTATGGCAGATAGAGCTTTGGGTATGATAGAAACCCGGGGATTGGTGGCCTCTATCGAAGCTGCCGATGCTATGGTTAAAGCCGCGAGGGTTAAACTCCTTAGCAAAGAAAAAGTTCAGGGTGGACTAGTTACTATTCTTGTTGTCGGGGAAACTGCAGCAGTTAAATCTGCAATAGATGCTGGTGCGGCAGCAGCTCAAAGAGTTGGTGAATTAATATCTACACACATAATACCAAGACCAGATGACCAGATAGATGATATAGTTAAAGGAAATGAAATACATAATGAAGAAATTAAGCAGCAATCAAAAATAACTTTAGAAGAGAAACCAGAGCGAAAGACGAGAACAAGAAGAATTAAAGAGGAAGAAGTTGAGGTAGAAGAGGTAAAACCTGTTATAAAAACTACTTCTTTTTCAACGATAGATAGATTAAAACAGGAAGCTTTGGGAAAGGTTGCATCTCCAAAGGATGTAGATTTAGAAACCAGTTCTTCTGCTAAACTGGGATTTTCAATGAAAGAACTGGAAGTAATGAATGTGCATCAGCTAAGAAGATTTGCAAGAGATATTAATGAATTTCCGATTAAAGGAAGAGAAATTTCGCGTGCTAACAGAGGTGAGCTTCTGGATTTCTTTAAAGCACTTCTAAAATAACTTCGTAAAAATATTTTTCTGCAAAGTAATACTGAAGTATTGCTTATATTAATATTGTGAGAAAAAAACTAAATATCTTTTTAGCATCAGTTGTCTTTTCAATTGTTTTATGGGGATCTATTTCACTTTCCGATTATTATTATACTAACATCGACGTCAAACTTTCATTGGTAAATTTTCCTGATAATTATACAACTGGGTCGGCTATTCCTGATAAAGTTAGGCTAAGAGTTAAAGGTAGAGGTTGGAAACTTTTATCCTTAAATGTGGGACCAGAATCTGAATATGTTGTTACGGCTGGTAAAGATAGCGGTTGGCATACTATCGGTTTGTATAATTATCTTGAAAGTAACCGCTGGCTTCTTTCAGATGTCGATATTATCAGTATTCAGCCAGATTCTTTGAGATTTTTTGTTGAAAGAACAATCTCGAAAAAATTACCTTTGATTCCCGACTTGAAGTTAGATTTTAAACCTGGTTATGGATTGGCTTCGGATATCGTACTTAATCCTGATTCAGTTATGGTTACCGGACCGGTAAGTTATTTAAAACCTATGAAAGAAATGAACACTAAAAAAAAATCATTCGGTCCACTTGATGCAAGAACTGAAAGTGAAGTGGGTTTACCAAAGATAAATGGATTTAGCTATAATACAAATATAATTGAAGTGCTGCTCGATGTTCAGAAAATAGTTGATAAACAATTTGATAACATTTTAGTTGAGGTCTCGAATGTTCCCGCGGGAAAAGAGGTTGTGCTTCTACCAAACAAGGTTTCATTAAACATTAGAGGAGGGATTGAAATTCTTGGTAAGCTGGATGAGAATCAACTTCATGCAAATATTAAATATCAGGACCTCGTCCGGGATACCACCGGCAGCGTAGCACCAGTAATCGAAATACCAAAAAATGTAACTCTTCAGTATCTTAAACCAGAAAGATTACGTTATATAATAAGATCATACTAAACGTAATCAATTCCACTTCCGGATTTTAATTGAGCAAAAAGTTTATCTATATTAACGAATAAAATTCAATTCATTAAAAAGAAAAAAATATGTTCATTTCATTTGAAGGAATAGATTTTTCAGGAAAATCAACACAAATAGAGCTGCTTAAAGACTATTTGGTGGAACACAATAAAAAGGTAGAAATATTAAGAGAACCCGGGGGAACTGAAATATCTGAGAAAATAAGAAATATTTTGCTGGACACTAAAAACCTGGTAATGTTTGCTGAGGCTGAGCTTCTGCTTTTTTCGGCAAGTCGGGCTCAACTTGTTAGGGAAAAAATTCTTCCTTATTTGGAAAAAGGCATTTATGTAATTTCGGACAGGTTTCATGATTCCTCAACTGCGTATCAGGGTTACGGCAGAGGAGTTCCTTTGGATATTGTAAATCAAGTTCATAATCTTGCTATTGGTGAGACTATTCCTGAGTTAACATTTTTTATTGATATTCCGGTTGGAATAGCCAATGAAAGAAGAAAGAAGAAATCCAAAGGAAAGCTTGACAGAATTGAGCTTTCAGATATTGAATTTTATAATCGGGTTAGAAGCGGTTATCTCGAAATTGCAAGAAAAGAAGAAAGATTTAAAGTTATCGATGGAACACAAACGATTGAAACCATACAGAATCAAATTATTTCAGAATTAGAACTGATCAACCGGAGGTAAAGTTTAGAATGAAAAAGAAACTTAAGTGGATACTCGGATTTTTATTTATTGGAATTTTAGTTACTGGTTTTTATCCGGGTAGAGGAGATATATATTTTGAAATTTCAAAAAATCTTGACTTGCTGGGAAGAGTTTATAAAGAAATAGCATTTAATTACGTAGACCAAGTCGATCCTGAGAAATTTCTAAGAGCAGGAATTCAGGGTATGCTCTCCTCACTAGATCCTTATACAATTTTTATTGATGAAAAGAAAATTGAAGATATTGATTTAATTACAAATGGCAAATACGGCGGAGTCGGAATTTCCATTGGGATCCGTGGTGATGATGTAACCGTTGTCGAAGTTATGGATGGTTATGCTGCTCAAAGACAGGGAATAAGAATTGGCGATATAATTATTGAGGCAGGAGGGAAAAAAATTTCACCAAAAAACATTGATGAAATATCTTCTCTGGTTAAGGGTGAACCTGGGTCAACCGTTGAACTTAAAGTTATAAGAAATGAATTGCAGGATACGATTCAATTTAATTTGGTAAGAGAAGAAGTATTAGTTAAAAATGTGACTTATTCAGGATTTTATCCTGAGAATAGTAACAATGTATATCTTAAGCTTTCAAATTTCAGCAGATCAGCAAGCGATGAAATCAAAAAAACAATAAAAGAATTAAAGGACCAAAAACAAATAAATTCGATTGTGTTTGACCTTCGTGGAAATCCCGGCGGATTGCTTGATATTGCGGTTGATATTTGTGATAAATTTCTACCACGTGATCAACTCGTTGTTTCTACAAGGGGCAGAGATAGCAGCAGTGTGAAGAAATATTTTTCACAGGAAGAACCCATCGTAAATAATGATGTTAAAATTATTTTATTGATTAATGGAGGCAGTGCTTCTGCGTCTGAAATTGTAGCAGGTGCTTTGCAGGATCACGACCGTGCTGTGATTCTTGGTACAAAATCTTTCGGGAAAGGATTGGTCCAGACAATAACACCTCTTAGCTATAATACATCATTAAAGATAACAACAGCAAAATATTATACACCCAGTGGAAGATGCATTCAGCGTATTGATTATTCTGAAGGAAGTGAAATAATAAAGGACTTAACACCGGATTCAGAGCAGAAATTCTTTACTGATCATAAAAGGGAAGTATTCGCTAAAGGAGGAATCACACCAGATACAACTGTCGAATTCAATATTGATGGCGAACTAACAAAAGATCTTCTTGCAAAAGGTCATTTTTTCAAGTTTGCCAATAATTATTTTTATAATCA
>JAPHUI010000444.1 GCA_026193755.1 Ignavibacteriaceae bacterium
CAATTATTTTTTGCACAATTTCTTTTTGATAATCGCTTGGTTCCCGGTTGTATTCAGGGCCGTAATGCAAATAAATTAAAACAACATCAACATTTTTGTTTCTTGCTTTTTCAACATCTTCTTTAATTTTCTGTTCATCAATAAGATTTATAATAAAATCTTTTCCTTTGGGAATTGAAACTCCATTTGTGTTTTCACTGTATGCAAGTATTGCAATCTTAATCGAATTTATTTGAAATATTCTGATAGAATCCTGATCCTTCTGTGAAGTAAAAGTACCGGTTCGATGAATTTTATTTTCGTTTATAACTTCTATGGTTCTTTTAACACCATTCCATCCCTGATCAAGAGAGTGATTGTTAGCTGTAATTAGCAGATTAAATCCTGCTTCTTTAAGAGCATAAATAAAATCCTGAGGCGCATTAAAATATGGATACCCGCTATATTTTTTATTTTCCCCGGCAATTACAGTTTCAAGGTTTCCCATAGTTAAATCAGCATTTGATAGATATGGTTTTACTTCCCTAAATACACCTGTAAAATCAAAGCTATCGGCATTCACTTTTGCGTATTTAAACTGTGTTGAATGGCACATTAAATCACCCACAAAACAGAGTGTCGCAGTTAGAACTGAATCTTCTGACTTAGGATTTCCAGGTTTCTCTACAAATCGTGCATTATTAAAGAAATACTGAAAATTAATGGCAACAATCAAAACTGTTACTATAAAAATAATTCTCATATAATAAAACAGGCTGGATCAATTTCTCAATCCAGCCCTCATATAATAAATGGAAAGCTTACGCTTGCTTAACCTTTAGCAGCTTTCCTTTGAGCTTTAACTTCCTGCACGTCTTTACGTACTTCCTGGCAAAGTTTTCTTAAATCACTTAAGCCTTTTCTTACGCGAGTACCTGCAGCGGATTGACCTTTCTCATAAAACTTATGAAAATCGGTTTCTAATCCTTGTACGAATTGAACCAGTTGATTGAATTTATCCATGGTTTCCTCCATTTAGTGATTAATAATGTTAATTAGAATCTGACCATTTCTATTAATTTCCTGATAACATATCCACCTAATTCATAACATCGGTAGACAGGTTTTCAAGAATAATTTCCGCAATATCTTTTACTTTTACCTCTTCTGACTTATCATAATGTTTTACCCCATCAGTCATCATTGTCATACAAAACGGACATGCTGAAGCAATTGTATCCGCGCCAGTCTCAAGAGCTTCACGTGTTCGTTCCTCATTAATTCTTCCACCCTCTTCATCTTCAAGAAACATTCTTCCGCCTCCGGCACCACAACAGAATCCTCTGTCTTTTTTACGATTCATCTCTACAAAATTTGCATTCTTAATTCCACCAAGACTTTTCCTAGGTGCATCATAAACTTCGTTATATCTGCCGAGATAACAGGAATCATGATAAGTTATTGTTGACTTACCATTTTGTTTCAAAGAAATTTTACCAGTTGATATAAGCTCGTCAATCAATTCTGTATGATGAAATACTTCATAGTGCCCGCCAAACTGCTTGTATTCATTTTTTAACGAGTGATAACAATGCGGACATGCCGTGACAATTTTTTTAACTTTATAATGATTTAAAGTTTCAACGTTTTCCATCATAAACATTTGAGCAAGATATTCATTACCAAGTCTTCTTGCTGTATCACCATTACATTTTTCCTGCGTACCAAGAATCCTGAATTCCACACCTGCTTTCTGCATTAACTTTGCAAATGCCTGTGAAACTTTTTTATACCTGTCATCAAAAGATCCCGCACAACCTACCCAAAACAGATATTCGCAATTCGGATCTTCAGCCATTGTTTTTACACCGAGACCTTCAGCCCATTCAGCTCTATCAGCAGAGTTAAAAGCCCAGGGTGTAAAATTCGTTTCAAGGCTTTTAAAAACATTATTCAGTCCTGATGGAAACTGCGACTCCGTCAAAACTAGATCCCTTCGCATATCAACAATGCTGTCTAAATGCTCAATCATTACAGGGCATTCCTGAACGCAAGCCATACATGTTGTGCATTGCCATAGAACTTTATCAGTAACATAATCGTGAACCAGAGTTCTTTCAAATTCTTTCCCTTCGGTGATTCCCTTCGCCAACAATGGTGCTTTGTCTTTTGTCCTCTGTCTTATATTTACAATTATTTCTCTTGGTGAAAGCGATTTACCAACTGTGTGTGCCGGACAAGCATCAGTGCATCTACCGCACTCAGTGCAGGAATATCCATCTAAAATTTGTTTCCAAGAAAGATGTTCAATATCTGCAGCACCAAAAGATTCTGCGTTTTCATCTTCAAGATTTAGTGCTTTCAATGTATTTCTTATAGGCTCAAGATTTGCAAAGTAAGTATTGGGTATCGATGTTATGACATGTAAATGTTTTGAGTATGGAAGAAAATTCATAAAACCGAATATCGTAACAATATGCACCCACCAGGCAATTTCATAAACTAATCTGGTTCCTGAAGCAGGATTATTGAAAAATATTGGTGTTAAAAAAGCTGAAATGGGTCGGACTTCATACTCATGCTGAACAAATCCATTTTGAGCAAAATTAGCCATGTTCTGAGCAAACATCGAAACAACAACAATTAAAATTAATGTTAAGATCAATGTAGCATCTAATGATGCAGATTTATCTACCTGCAGTCTGGGAATATTAAGAATATATCTTCTTATAAGTGCGGTAATAACAGCTAAAATTACCAACACTCCGAAAATATCCTGTACTAGTGTAATAAGAGAATATATCGGACCTAGAAATGCAAGATTGAATGGCGAATAAAATCCCTGAATTATCGCTTCAATAACTGCGAACAAGAATAACATAAATCCCCAGAAGATGAGGAAATGAACGGTACCCGCAAACGGATCTCTCAACAATTTCGATTGCCCGAAAGCAATTTTGATTACATTTCCGATTCTTCTTCCTATATCACTAAACCGATCATCTTTCTTTTTGGCGACTTTCATATAAAGAAATAGATTTCTGCAGCTCCAAAAAAGAAATCCGAAAGCCAGAAGAAAAACTAAAATGAATATGATGTTTTTTATCGTCATAAGCTGATATTAAATCAAAGCAAGATTATTAAGGTAGCCTTGGTTGTTTTTTTGAAATAGAAAAATATATTGTAGCAGCCACAAAGACTTTTATTACCATCCAGACAGTGAAAATTGCAGCACCAGCCTTAAATGCATCTATAAAATTATGAATAAAAGCTGCATTTAAATAAAGCGTACCTATAAATATGATCACTATTTCTGCTGCAAACATTGAAATTATCACGAATAAATATTTTTGACTTTTCTCAGTTAAATAACCGACTAAAAAAGCTGCTAAAGGAAATGCCAATAAATAACCACCAGTTGGTCCAATTAATCTTGCAAATCCCATAGTACCATCTGCTGTTTGTGCGAATACCGGTAACCCGATAATTCCAAGAAAAATATATAACACCTGGCTATATGCACCGTTCTTCGAACCTAAAAAAGCTCCAGCTAGTAGAACTATCATCGTCTGTAATGTGAAAGGCACAGGTTTAACAGGAATTGAAACTTGTGCGGATATTGCAGTTAGAATAGAGAATAAAATCACCCACAACAACTCCGATTCTTTTACCGCATTCAGTAGAGCAGACAGATTCAAACTTCTTGAATTTGCTTTCATATTTCCCTCAGTTTAAGTTTTTATTAAAAAATTTAAGAGTCTTTTCAAGGACAAAATCCAATTTCTTATTGCTTCCCTTAAAAGGATGAGTGATATCAAATGTATGTCCGGCTCCAATAATTTTAAAAAATTCGGTTTTTTCTTTTTCTGACCAACTATAGATTTGCTCAGCTTCTTTTATTGGAACTGCTAAATCTTGTTCACCGTGCAAAATCAGCAGAGGTTTGTCCAGATTCTTCGCAGCTTTTTCCAGGTTTAGTAATTCATCCTTATTTTGTTCAAGATCTTCAAGCAAAGAAACATTTAATTTCATCATTTGATTTGTTCTGGTATTTAAAACTTCGAATGATCCATTTTTCTGCCATTCTTCCTTCTGTCTTTCAGAATATCTGTTAAAATCTGCAACCGAAGCCCATAAAGCCACAGCACCGATTTCTTTCCTTTTCGAGGAAACCCTCAACGCCTCACCACCACCTCTGCTGTGTCCGACAATACCAATTTTTGAAATACTCTTGCCTCCAAAAAAATTGCTCAAATAAGCATCAATTATTTCATTTAATTCCTCGTACTCTAAAGAAAATGTATTTGCAGCAAATTTTTCTAGTTCTGTGAACTCTGTTAAATTTTCACCGATGCCATTATGTGAAAAATTAAAAGTAATGACGAAATAACCTTTATCCGCAAAATAGTTTCCAATGAATGGCCAGAAACCCCAATCTTTAAATCCTTTGAATCCATGAACAAAAATCAGGCATGATGCAGAATTTATTTTATCAAAACCGTACGTAGTGATTCTGATTTTTTCATTTTTCTGAGTAATTAGCACAAAATCTTTCTTCATCTGAAGCAAATATGGCTATTATCGTTTGAAAAGTCAATATTTTGAAGAAAAATTAAATTTTTATTAATATTTATTCTTTTTGATGTAAAAATGCCGTTTTTTAACTTTAGGATGATTTCAAAAAGTTTATTCACCATTCCAATATTTAGTATTATATGAATTTTACCTTTTCTGCAGACCTTAAGATGCTGCGTGCGCTAGCGAGAGATTTTACAACAAAGGAAATTAAACCCCTTGCTCAAAAAATTGATGAAGAAGAAAATATTCCAAATGAGTTAATTAAAAAAATTGCTGAAGTCGGATTTTTTGGAACCGCATTCCCGGAGAAATACGGGGGAAGCGGACTTGGGAAATTAGGTTACTGTATTATGATGGAAGAAATTGCTCGTGGATGCTCTTCCACTGCAACGATGATTGGAGCTCACCAATCAATTGGAACAAACGCAATATTTGTCGGTGGATCTGAAGAATTGAAGAATAAATATTTGCCAAAACTTTGCTCCGGTGAAATGATCGCGTGTTTTGCTCTTACAGAACCTGAAGCCGGCTCAGATACATTCAATTTGAAAACTGAAGCCAAAAAGAAAGGCGATAAATGGATTTTAAATGGATCGAAGATATGGATAACAAATGCAGGAATCGCCAACCTGATTTCAGTTTTCGCACGTACTGAAAAAGGAATAACTGGTTTTGTAGTTGAAGCAGATTCGCCAGGAATCATTATCGGTCCACCTGAAAAGAAACTTGGAATAAAAGGAAGCACAACAAATTCAATCACTTTTGAAAATGTAGAAGTACCTGAAGAAAATATGATTGGAAGGGAAGGCCGAGGTTTTATTATCGCGATGAAAACTTTAGATGGCGGAAGATTGACAATCGGAGCCTGCTGTCTTGGTGCGTCACGTGAGTTATTGGAATTATCAACCGTTTATGCAAAACAAAGAAAGCAATTTGGAGAACCAATAGCAAAGTTCCAGGCAGTTCAGTTTATGCTTGCGGAAATGGCATCAAAAATATATCCTATGGAAAGTGTCGTATATCGATGTGCTTATGACTATGATCAGGGAAAGGATATTTCAGTAGATGCAGCTATGTTAAAATTATATGCATCAGAAGCTATGACTGAAGTAGCTGATAAAGCATTGCAAATTCATGGTGGAATGGGTTTTTCACGTGAACTTCCAATGGAAAGATATTATCGTGATGCAAGGATTTTAAGAATTTTTGAGGGAACAACTGAAATTCAAAAAATGATCATTGGAAGACACGTAATTAAAGTTAATGGAAAAGTGTAAAAAATGTTACCACAAAAACTTTTAGTTATACCATCAATAGATTTAAAGAACGGAAAATGCGTTCGATCCGTGCAGGGTATTCCTGAATTAGACTGCTATGAATATGGAGATGATCCGATTAATATGGCTAAAATATGGCGAGCCGAAAATGCAAAGATGATTCATGTCGTAGACTTTGACGGAGCTCATAATTTATCAAAAAGAAATTATAAAATAGTTGAGGAGATTTGCTCTTCTGTAGTTATACCCGTTGAATTTGCTGGCGGAATAAGAAACCTGACCGATGCGGATGAAATAATGCAAACTGGCATATTAAGACTTGCCGTAAACACCTTAGCAGTTGAAAACCGTACAGAGTTTAAAAAGATTTTTGAAAAGTACGGTCCTACAAAAATTGTTATTTCTCTCGATATATTGAATAACGAACTGATGATTAAAGGTCGAAAAATTAGAACAGAAATACTTTTTAGTGATTTTGCAAAAGAAATGGTGGATATCGGAATTTCAAGATTTGTTGTTTGTGACATTACCAGAAATGGCACAATGCTAGGACCTAATATTAAACTTTCAAAAGAAATTGCAGAGTTAACAGGTGCACGCATTACTCATGCAGGTGGAATAAGGAATAAAGATGAATTAATGGATATTCAAAAATTAATTCCGCTTGGTGTGGATTCCGTAATCGTTGGACGTGCATTATACGAAAATCGTTTCCCCTGCCAGAAACTCTGGCGAGTAGCTGAGTCGGGAATTTTCAATAATTGATCGAGGTTGTAAATGTCTGAAGAAAAGAAAAAAACAATTCATAGCAGCTTTTGGGCAAATATATTCAATCCACAAAAAGAAACTGCTGACCTGGTAAAGGTGTTGCGAACAGTTCCATTATTTAAATCGCTAACGAAAAGAGATATCCATAATTTTTTAAGTATAATTCATCATCGTAATTACCTTGCGGGAGAATATATTTTCTATCAGGGTGATCCCGGCATTGGTCTTTATATTGTCAGGGAGGGCGAAGTTGAGATAGTTCGTGAAAATGATAAGGGGGATAAACTAACCCTTGCTGTAATTCAAAAAGGTGACTTTTTTGGAGAACTTGCTCTGGTAGATGGTGAAAAAAGGTCGGCTTCGGCAATTGCAAAAAGTGACACAAGACTATCTGTCATTTTCAAACCTGACCTGGATGAATTTATAGAGAAATACCCTAAAAAAGGGATTCAAATTTTAAAGGGAATTGCTGAAATTACAACTGTAAGATTAAGAACATTAAATGAAGATTATTTTAAAATTCGAACAGAAAATAAAAATTAAGAGAGGTGCATCATGGAACCGGATATAAAAAAAATACTCGTTCCGATTGATTTTTCAGACTATTCAAAAAGCGCTCTGAAATATGCAGTGAATTTTTGTAAGAATTACAAAGCCGGAATGATTCTTATTTATGTAGTTGAGCCTGTTATTTATCCACCGGATTTTAGTATGGGTCAAATAGCAATTCCATCTGTCAATGCTGAATGGGATGAAAGAGCTAAACAGGAACTCGATAAACTTGCAAAGGAACAAATTCCTTCTAGCGTTGAAGTTAAAACGATTATTAAAACCGGTAAACCGTTTCTTGAAATAATTGAAACTGCGAGCGAACTCGATGTTGACTTAATAATTATTGCGACGCACGGTCGTACTGGTATGGAACATATTCTTTTTGGAAGTACTGCTGAAAAAGTTGTTCGAAAAGCTCCCTGCCCTGTTCTAACATTAAGAGAACCAATAAAAGGATTTAATTTTAAAGCAGAAATGAGAAAGGATAAAGTTTAAGAAAGGTAATTTTAATTCTTTCTATCAATCACAAAATCTACTAGAGCTTCTAACGCGAGTTTGCTTTGTGAATCGGGAATTTTATTTAGAGCATCTTTTGCATTTTGGGAGTAAGTTTTGGCTTTACCAATAGAGTAGTCAATTCCATTATTCTCTCTTACAAATTCTATTACAGCTTCAACCTCAGGTTTGTCTTTTCCATTCTTAATAATTTTTCTTATCTCTGCAGCTTTAACAGGTGAAACCTGGTTAAGTGAATAAATTAATGGAAGAGTAATTTTCTTTTCTTTTATATCTCCACCTGCTCGCTTCCCTGTTACTGACAATTTACCTTCATAATCCAGAATATCATCACGTATCTGAAATGAGATTCCAAGATTTTTTCCAAAATCTTTCATAGCAGAAATATATTCCAAGTCAGAAGTTGCACTCATTGCTCCGATAGTGCAGCAAGTTTCAATTAAAGAAGCTGTTTTATCAGATATAACTTTAAAATA
>JAPHUI010000287.1 GCA_026193755.1 Ignavibacteriaceae bacterium
CCAACAATATCCAGAGAAGGATATGCATCGTTTTCACAAAGGAAAGCTAGTATTCTCGGTTTTTCTTCAAACTCATCCGGTATTTCAACAACTTTTATCATCGAAGCAATCATATGGACTGAATAATCTTTGAAGGAAATAATTCTTTCGGGACATGAACCGAGACAAATACCACATCTTCTGCATCTGTAAAGATTAGGAAGCGGAGTTCCTTTTTCATCTTCATCCAAAGTTCCAAATGGACATTCCTCAGTACAACGTTTACATTGAGTGCAACGCTGCAAAAAGAAATCAGGAAATGATTCATCACCTGCTCTCGGATGAACAGCTTTTCCCGTTTTGGCTAAATGTAACATCTGGATAGCTTTCAGTGCAGCACCATAAGCATCATTTTTACTTGATGCTATATCCATTGGAGATCTCACAGTACCTGCTGCATAAATACCAGTTCTTCTGGTTTCATATGGAAAGCAGATGTAATGAGAATCAGGAAATCCGTATTTTAATGTAGGAAGATCTGTGCCTTGCCTGTATGATAGATTTAAAATCTTTGCACCAGCTTCTGCTGATTCGGCAGCTTTCTTTCCATCAAGTCCTTTTCCATCACTAACTACTGCTGTATCACTGGATTCAATTTCACCAGCTAATGTTGAAGGAACCATTCCTGTAGCAAGAACAACTACTTCCGATTTAATTTGAATCTTTTCACCTAAAAGCGAATTATCCACATCAATTAGAATTGTTCCATCATCTGCTTTGTTCAAAGCACCAACATCACCTTTAGTTAGAAAAATATTATCTTCGTTTTGAACATGCTTGTAAAAAAGTTCGTTCTGTGCGATTGTACGCATGTCGCGATAGATAATATAAATCAAAGCATCGGGATATTTTTCTCTTACGTACATCGCCTGCTTTAACGAAACAGTACAGCACACAGAAGAGCAATAAGGTAAATGCTTTTCATCTCGTGAACCAGCACATTGAATAAAAGCAATACTCTTAATCGGTTTTCCGTTAAAGGCAGAATTACTCTTACCGTTTTTAAAAGATTCTTCAAGTTGGATATTAGTTATTACATTATCAAATTTTCCGTATCCAAGTTCTTCAAGTTTTTCAGGTTTGTATTGCTTCCAACCTGTTGCCTGAATTATTGCACCAACTGTTACAGGTTCAGTCGTGGTACCGTTAATTATAAGTTTGACATTAAAATTGCCGGGCTGCCCCGAGATTTTTTCAATCGTGCAAGATTTGATGACTTTTATTTTATCATTCGATTCAACTTCAGAAATGAGGTCTTCTATTTTAGAAAGTTCGAGTGCTTTGAATGGATCTTGAGTCGGAGCAATTTTATAAATTTTATTAAGCCATCCTCCAAGCTGATTTTCCTTTTCAGTCAAAATAACTGAATAACCTGCCTTTGCTGAAGCTAACGCTGATGTCATTCCTGAAACACCACCACCGACTACAAGTATAGTTTCATTTATTTCATTCTGCATTGCTTCCGGTGGTTCACTGTTCTGAACTTTTGCAATGCCCATACGAAGATAGTCTGATGCGAGCATTTGAGTATCTTCATCATTAGGTTTGTGCGTCCATACAACGTTCTCTCTAAGATTTACCCTGTCAACTAAAACTTTTGAATCAAACTTAAAAACGTCTGAAAGGAACCTTTGCGAGCAGGCACCAATAACAATCCGATTTAATTTTTCATTTTCAATATCTTTTTTAATTGTCTCAACACTTTCTTCGCTACACAACCAGGGATTGGTTTTGCAAATAGGAATTTTGCTTTCGTCAGTGGCAACTTTTGCAAGTTCTTCCATATTCAGACAATCGCCAATTTCACAACCGGAGCAAAGATAAACTCCAACTTTAGTTTCTATTGCCATGATATTAATTCCCTTTAATTTTTTGAATAGCTTTTAACACTGAACCGGTCGCTTCCTGAACAACACCAGCAACATCTTTTGGCTTAGAGTTTACACCGCAACTTATCATTCCATCACCATTTGATTTGAAAAATCCACTTGCGTCAATCAATTCTTTATCCACAGGTAAGTTTTTAACGGTTGGTTCCATTCCGGTAGCGAGCACAACCAGTTCTACTGAATTCTGAATCAGGTCTCCGGTTAAAGTATTTTCTGCTTCAACAATTAATTTGTCTGAAGATGTGTCCTGAAATACTTTAGCCACTTTTCCCCTGTGAAAATGAACTTTCTCATCCTTCTGTATTTTGTTATAGAAGTCTTCGAATAATCC
>JAPHUI010000442.1 GCA_026193755.1 Ignavibacteriaceae bacterium
ACTATTAATTATTAAAACATTTTGGCAACAACAAATAAATGAAAATTAAAGCAATAATAACCGGTGTTACCGGGATGGTTGGTGAGGGTGTTCTGCACGAATGCCTTCTGCATCCTGATGTTGAATCTGTGTTAGTAATAAACCGTAAGCCTTGCGGAGTAAAACACGATAAGTTAAAGGAAATTATTCACAAAGATTTTTTCGATCTTTCATCGATTGAAAATCAACTTTCAGGATATAATGCCTGTTACTTTTGTGCAGGAGTTTCTTCGGTCGGTAAAAAGGAAGATGAATACAGGCGCATCACTTATGATCTGACATTGAATTTTGCGAATACTTTATTAAAGCTCAATCCCGATTTAACCTTTTGTTATGTTTCCGGAGTAGGTACGGATAGTACTGAAAAAGGAAGAATTATGTGGGCACGTGTAAAAGGAAAAACAGAAAATGATTTATTGAAGCTTTCTTTCAAAGATGCATATATGTTCAGACCCGGATTTATTAAGCCGACGGTAGGATTGAAAAACGCTTATAAGTCCTATAATTTTTTCACACCATTTTACCCAATATTTAGAAAATTATTTTCCAAATACGTTGTCACACTCGAAGAAGTTGGTTTGGCAATGATTAATGTTACGTTGTTTGATCCAGATAAGAAAGTATTGGAATGTAAAGATATAGCTCAAATGGCAAAACAGCACTAACTGATTTCATAATCAATAACTCTTCGTTCGTATCGTACATCATTTATCCACTTTTTAATATCCTGGTGATCTGGGTGAATTTGATATCGATGTAATGCTTCTTTGCTTGAAAACTCAGAATATAAAACCACGTCGCAAGAATCTTTTTCATTACTGAAATCAAACCCGACCTCAATCTTCAGTAAACCATCTACCTTGCCTTTCATTGCAAGAAGTTTTTCTTTTAAGATTTGTGCGTTCTTTTGTTTATCATTTCCATAAGCGTTTTTATTTAAGCGCCAGAGCACAATATGTTTTGTCATGTATCCACTCAAAAATTAATTACTATAATTTAAAGTCCGCTATCAGGCAACTATTCATTTAATAAATGTTCAACCTCTTTAACAAGGTTAGGGTGAACCCGTGATAGTCTTTTTAATCCCGCTATAACGCTTTTTTGTAGTCCCTCAAAATCCAATTCATTGCCCCCTCCCATTGCATAAGAAATAAGAATTTTATGATACTCGTCAGCTAGTTTATCACTTCTTGCCATTATCTCTCCCATTGCTTCGGGCGAGTTCCAACCGATTCCACCGGATTCATCGTTCAAACTTAACATAAGACGACGCATAACTATTCGTGCAGTTTCAAGATTATTTTCAGTAAGCTTTGCAACAATCTCTCCAAATGATTTGACAACACGATTTTTTAATTCTTCATTTGTAGTCAATAGTAAAGATAAAAGTGCATTAACCACTTTTAATGGGGGGAACTTGTGAATGTCTTGCAGGTTTTCATCAAAATTATCTTCTTGTAATAACTTTTTTATTTTTTCTTTAAAGCTATTCACATCATCTGTTTTAATGAATTATTAATTCTTTCGGCTCATTATTTCTCCCCGTATATGTTCTCATATTTTCAGGTATATGTCCATAATCGCTGAATGCATCAAGCCTCATTGTTCTATCAGGCATGATGCGAACAATAGTTAAACTACAATTTGTTATGCTCATCTGCAGCCATGCCATTGTGTCTACTTTCAATACTTTTGTAACAAAATACCTGATAACATTTCCATGGCAAACAATAATATCGTTTCTATCATTTTCATCATGAGAAGGGATAAAAAAAGCTTTAAATGCTTTTTCGAGATTTTCGACACACTCCTTTCTGTGTGACGTATCAACTCCCGCCATTACATCTTCTCTCCAGGTTGGTGGAGTGCACTCCTTGATAAGATCTGAAAGCTTGAGATCTAATTCTGGAAAATCTTCATTGATTATCATTGCAGTCTGCTTTGCCCTCGTCATTGTACTGCTGGTAAGCGAAGAAAATTTAATATTCATTGATTGTAATCTTGCAGAAACCAACCTTGCTTGAGCAATTCCCAAAGGTGTCAGAACGTTTTCCGAATCGGGAATATTATCATCCTGTGGTGTATACTCTCCGTGCCGAATCAGGTAAATAGTTCTTGTTCCGATTTCTCTGTCATCTGAATTTTGTCCGTATCCCGATATAGACAGGATAATTATGATCATAAGTATGTTCAGTAATAATTTGAGTTTTATGTTTTTCATTTGTTTATAAACCATTTAAGATTTTATAATCTTTTAATTTATTCTTAGCCTATTGACCTTTTTCAAAAAAACGTAGCCCCTCTTTGTTGCCCCCCAAACCTGTTTTCCGTTTTTATCAAAGCCACGGTCCCAGCTTATTAATTTGTCTTTATAAATAGTTACTTCTGAAGTAGCGTAGCTTGCGCCACGTAGATCGCTGGCGCAATTACTGTCTACTGTGCCTCCTTCAAAGTTACCATAGTCATTCATATAAAGTACAACCTCGCAACCTTTTCTTAATGTGAGCGAATCAGGTGTAATTCTTATCAAAGGAAAATCTTTATTATAATCACCTGCAAACCTTAAGGGATTTGGAATGGTATAAACCCGGCTTTCAATCTTTCCGTCACTTCTGTTCCACAGTTGATACACTCTCTGTCTGTACGGTTTTTCCTTGTGATTGGAAACGGACTGCTCTACATAAATCCATGGTCCGTCTGTTCTGTCTTTCCAGATCTGAACCATCTCAAGTTCAATGTTAAGATAATTTGTATCCTTTTCTGCTTGTTCTGCACTCGAAAATGAGCCGGTCATATAATCGACCAATCGATCCCTGTATTTTTGTGGGAAGGAAGGAATTGCAGTGATAATTAGCAAAAGTAAAATTAAAGAGAACTTCATATTGAATCCTTTATTGAACTCTATAAAAACTATAAATATTCTTATTAAATATTATTTAATATTCAGAAAAATAACAAAGCACTTTATATTTGTATATAACTCTTGAAGCATTGATAGCAAAACTTTCTACTTAACAATTTATTATTTCGGTAAAACTTTTTTAATTATGTATATTCACTTTAATAACTGATTATTTATCAAGCTTTTCAGTGGCAGTATATTTGGAGTTAAAAGTTAATCAAATTATCTGCTCAAGGAGAAAAAAATGAGAAATATAATATTAGTATTCATTTCATTATTATTATTTAATTCACCTCAATTTTATTCACAGATTACACTTCAGGTAGGGGGTGGTCTCGGATATATTTCACCGGCAGGAGATTATTCCGGTTCGACTGTTGACTTTTATAATGGAACAAAATATGGAATGAACAGCGGTTTTAACCTTCACGCAAAAGCAAGAGTCGGATTGCTGGGACTAAATCTGTTTGGAATAATTGATTATTCAACTATAAGCGGTGATGGAAAAAGTGAACCGGGACAGGGCACGATAGAAAATTCGCACAGTATTTTTTCACTAAAAGCCGGACCAGAGTTTAACTTATCAATTCCTTTATCTCCGGTTGGAGTATATTTTGATGGATTTGTATCGGTGAATACATTTAGCGGCAAAGTAAAATTTCAGGGAGTAGCTCAGGTTCCAAGTGGTGATTATGATATAAAGTCGGAAACTAGGTTTGGTGTTGGTGCTGGCGGAGGAGTGTTGCTAGATATTCTCCCTGTCGTTACGCTTGATTTTGGAATTCATTATAATCTTTACAATCTGTTCGGTCAATCATATACAAGCATAGTAACAATTAATCCGAAAAGAGTAGATGCTTATACTTCCTTAAATGATGATAAGGATCCGGCGTATGGAATTGATAATGATATTTTTATAGTTGATGATTCTCGTTCTATAAATGCCTGGCAGTTTACAATAACTGCAATGATAGGAATTTAATTTTTATGGTTTGTCATTTCAAAATCATCGGGATTGTAGAGTTGATCTTCTAATATTGCAAAAATCTTTTGCAAAGTATCATCGGGTAAGGTTGATGTTCTGCTAAGTATCCAACCATATTTTCTGTTCGGGGAACCAACGACAGCCCATTGGTAATTATCATCAAGTCCAATAATCCAGTAATCTCCCCAGAAAGGACGAAAACCGAGAATGCTGAAGAAACTAACCTCAAGTTTTGAATTAGTTTTTTTATCCACAACTTTTGCAAGTCCATCAGCTACATCTGCTTCACCATCTTCTTTAAAACATTTGTTAATAACCTGAATATTTCCATCTTCCAGTAGTTTGTACTCAGC
>JAPHUI010000157.1 GCA_026193755.1 Ignavibacteriaceae bacterium
CAAATCTCCCTCGGGACTTATACCGAGTGCATAGCTGGTAGAAAATGGATAATTTCCTTTAAAGCTTGCATTGGATGAATCGAAATTAATTACAGTTAATGGTTCATCTGCAGTTGGAATTCCTGTTCTCATCATCTTTATGAACTCAGTTTTATTTATGTCTTTATCCAGGATTTCTCCTGCACGTGGTAAACGGCTTTGTGCATTCAGACAGGTTGCTGTTAAGAAAGTGAAAAGAAGTAAATAATTTTTCATATAAACTCCCTTGGTTTTATTAAGGAATAAAATTGAATTTAAGTAAGAACAAATTTTTCTTTGTCAATTTAAATAGTATATAAAATGACACCATTAACTTAAATAAATTGCAAAAGAGTTTTTACTATGGGAGCCGCTAAATTGTTATCAGTATTAAACAACTAATCCAACCTTCTCCCACTCAGCCATAGCTTCGTTAAAAGGAAGAAGTACTCTCGGGACAGCACCGTGCATATAAGAAATAAGCACACCGTAATTAACTATTGGTATGTCAAGTAATCTTGCCTGCTTGATTCTAACCTGCATCGCTTTTCTTGTAAGCATGCATCCGCCGCAATGAACTATAAGTTTATACTCGGAAAGGTTATCCGGAAAGTCATACCCGTGTGTTATGTCAATTTGCAGATTTTTTTTAGTGTGGAGTCTTAACCATCGTGGGATTTTTACTGTTCCTATATCATCTTCTTGCGCATGATGAGTGCAGGCTTCTGAAATTAAAACCTTGTCGCCGTTATTTAATTCTTCTACTCTTTTCAAACCTTTAACAAATTCGGGGAGATTTCCTTTGTGCCTTGCCATAAGAATAGAAAAAGTTGTCAACTTAACATTTTCAGGAACATCGGCAGCAACACGCATAATTGCCTGGCTGTCTGTAATTACCAGATCCGGAAGATTCTTTAATAATGATAATGCGCTTCTTAATTCTTTATCCTTTACAACAACACAGATTGTATCTTCATCCAGTGCTTCCCTTATTGATAAAACCTGCGGTTTAATTAATCTTCCTTTGGGTGCACCGAGATCAATCGGCACAACCATTACAACCACATCCCCCTGACCAACTAAATCGCTAATCAGTGGCGGCTCATTACTATCAGGGAGTAAATGAATCAGTTTTTTCTTAAAGTTATTAACTCCTACATGCTCTTTACATGAAATTTCAAAGTATTTTATTTCAAGTGCTTCGAGCTCAGTTAAGAGATTGGGATTAATTCCGAATTCTATTTTATTAACAACTGCAAGAAACGGAACTTCAATTTTTTGTAAATAAGTGATTAACTCGGTTTCACTATTATCAAGCTGTTCACGCGCATCAAACACAGCTATTGCAAAATCAGCTTTTGAAATTGATTTGATAGTCTTGCTTATTCTTTTCGTCCCAAGTTCACCCTCGTCGTCAATACCTGCAGTATCAACCATAACAACAGGCCCATACGGAAACATCTCGACAGCTTTGCTCACAGGATCGGTAGTTGTACCGGGTGTTTCGCTGACTATAGAAAGCTCCTGGTTCGTAAGACAATTAATCAGCGATGATTTACCAACGTTTCTTTTCCCAACGATAGCTATGTGGGTTCGCTCTGCACTGGCAGTTTTATTCAATTTTCAATCCCCATACTACTTGAAATCAATTCATTAATTTCCTTCTGAGATAAAAGATTATTTCTTTTAATCACTTCAACAAAAGCTTCATTTTTCTCAGTCGCTTCCTTAACAAGCTCTGCAATTTTATCATATCCAAATTCATTAATCAGCAATGCAGCAATTGCAGACGACCTGACTAAATTTTCCCGGCATCGTTTCTCATTGGCTTTTATTCCAACTATACATTTCTCTGCAAGAGAAGTTAAAGAATCACTCAGCATCTTCATTGATTTGAGAAACAGATGTGCAAGCAACGGAGAGAATGCATTCAATTCAAGGTTTCCGGCTGATGCAACATTTGAAATAACAACGTCGTGTCCTTTCACTAATTCACAAATTTGAATCACGCTTTCCGGTATTACAGGATTTACCTTGCCGGGCATAATGCTTGAACCAGCCTGCATCGGTTGCAAAATAATTTCTCCGATTCCACCCTGCGGTCCGCTGGAAAGCAAACGTAAATCATTACAAATTTTAATTACTGAACAGGCACCTGCCTTAACCAAACCGTGCACTTCAACAAATACATCAAGATTTTGAGTTGTATCAATCAAGTCTTCAGCTTTTGCAATAGGCAGTCCCGTTATTTTTTTCAGCTCGTTATTTACACTTAGAACATATTTTCTATCAGCGCTTATTGAATTTCCGATAGCGGTTCCTCCAAGATTTACAGAACGCAGTCTCTCTTCTGCATTATATAACCGCCATCTGTCTCTCGCGATAGCCTGGGCATAAGCACCAAACTCCTGACCGAGTGAAATCGGCACAGCATCCTGAAGCTGAGTTCTTCCCAGCTTTATAATTCCGCCATACTCTTTTTCTTTTTCCTGTAATCTTCCTTGAAGAAGAGCGAAACTTTCTGTCAGCTTTCTAAGCAGAATTATTGAAGCGATCTTTAAAGCTGTTATGTAAGTATCATTTGTAGATTGAGAAAGATTAACATCATCAATCGGATGAATAAAATCATAATCACCAAAATTGCTGCCTGCTAATTCTAACGCTTTGTTTGCAATCACTTCATTTATATTCAAATTAAGAGAAGTGCCTGCACCGCCTTGGTAAGGATCAACAATTATTTTTTCATAAATTGAAAGAGATTTCCCCTCTATTGTGTGTTCTGTTTCTTCAAGCAAATCTTCAATTGCTCTTGTAATTAATTTTGATTTTTCATTCGACATCAATTCCAATTTAGCATTAGTTGTTACCGCTGCTAGCTTAACTTGCAAATACGCTTTAATAAACCAGGGACTGATTCTTTCTTCAGAATCAGGAAAATTAATTTGCGAACGTAATGAATGAATCCCGTAGTAAGCATTCGAGGGAACTTCCAACTTTCCGATTGAATCTTTTTCTATTCTTTTTTCCCCATCCATCATAATCGCTAAAAGTCAAAAAGTGTTCCATCAGAAGTACTATAAAAGAAGAAAATTATTGGGACTTAAATGATGTTAAAGCATATTTCCATGAAGTAAGGTATCATTAATAAAAAAACATTTCTCTGTTTTAAGAATCCTCAGCTTACAAACAGGTAATAGAAAACCCTTTTGCTTTATGCCGATGGTATGTTAATTGAATTCTTCTATTGAACGAAAGTAATTGCTAAATAGCAATAGTAAGGACGCATAACATGGAATTTATAAATGAAGATTATATTAATTACCTTCTTGAGAGCGAAGAACTTTTAGACGAGAACTATCAAAAGGATTTAATACAAAAAGGTTCGGAAGCAAAAGGTCTTAATTTAAAAGAGGCTGCCGCATTATTAAATATAAACTCGCCGGAAATACTCGAAGAACTTCATCACACAGCGAAGAAAGTCAAAGAAAAAATTTACGGCAACAGGCTTGTGTTGTTTGCCCCTCTTTACATTACAAATGTTTGCGTCAATAACTGTCTATATTGTGCCTTCAGAAAAGATAATAAAGAACTTAAGCGAAGAACTTTAACGATTGATGAGATAGAGGAAGAAGCAAGATTTCTTGTATTAACCGGACAAAAAAGAATACTTCTCGTTGCCGGGGAACACCCTAAAAAAGCAAGTATGGATTTTATTGGCGGAGCAATAGATAGAATTTACAACATTAACCTGAGCGGAAACAATATAAGAAGGTTAAATGTAAACACGGCTCCACTAACTTTAGAAGATTTTAAATTGCTGAAAAGTTTTGGAATTGGAACCTATCAATGCTTTATGGAAACATATCACTACCAGACATACAAAGTGATGCATCCGGAAGGACCGAAGCGTGATTATGCCTGGAGATTGTATGCAATGGATCGCGCTCTTCAGGCGGGAATTGATGATGTTGGTATTGGTTCATTATTTGGATTAACGGATTACAAATTTGAAACTCTCGGATTGCTTAATCATGCATTCGATCTTGATTACAAGTATGGTGTTGGTCCGCATACAATTTCAATCCCAAGACTCGAACCGGCATTGAATGCACCTGCTGCACTTAATCCTCCGTACGCTGTTGATGATGTTTCGTTTAAAAAATTAGTCGCAGTTATTAGATTAGCAGTCCCATACACCGGAATGATATTATCTACGAGGGAAAGAGCAGAACTAAGAAGAGAATTATTTGAAGTCGGTATATCTCAGATAAGTGCAGGTAGCAGAACAGCTCCCGGTGCTTATAAAGAATCTCAGGAAAGTATTGATGAACACAATCTTGAACAGTTTCAGCTTGGAGATCATCGCACACTGGATGAGGTTGTTAAAGATATAACATCACTCGGTTATATGCCTAGCTTCTGTACCGCCTGTTACCGTTCTCAAAGAACGGGAGACAGATTTATGGAACTTGCAAAATCCGGAAACATTGGTAAAATTTGTGTGCCGAATGCAATGGCAACATTCAGAGAATATCTGAATGATTTTGCAAGCGACGATACCAAATTAATCGGAAATGACTTTCTTCAATCAGAACTCAAAAAAATCGAAGGTGTTACCAGAATGAAAACTAAAACAATGATTGAAAGAGTAAATGAAGGTGAAAGAGATATTTATCTTTGATTGAAAATGGAACTTGATCAGATTTTAAATAAAGAAGAACTAACAAAAGACGAAATCGTTTTTCTTTTGTCATTAGAGAAAGAAAACGAAATCGAAAAGTTGTACCTCTGTGCAGACAAAATAAGAAAAAAATATTTTGGTAATGAGGTCCATTTAAGAGGTATAGTTGAATTTTCAAATTATTGTGAACAGGATTGTCTTTATTGCGGGCTTCGGAAATCCAATAAAAATCTTCAACGCTACAGGATGACGAAAGATGAAATTATCTCAACTGCCGAAAAGATAACTCAAGCGGGGATTAAAACTGTAGTCCTGCAATCCGGCGAAGATCACTTTTATTCAAGTTCTCTGGTTACGGATATTATCCTGACAATTAAAAAAAAGTTTGAGTCCGCAATAACATTAAGTATAGGTGAAAGAGGAAGAGACGAATACGAGGAATGGAAAAATGCCGGTGCCGATCGTTATCTTTTAAAACATGAAACTGCAAATGATGAATTATATTCTACTTATCATCAACATGAAAAGTTAAAATCAAGGCTGGCTCATATCAAATGTCTAAAAAAAATCGGTTTCCAGACAGGCAGTGGAAATATTATTGGTCTGCCCGGACAAAATATTGAAGATATTACCGATGATATTCTTCTCTGCAAAGAAATGGAATGCGACATGTGTTCCTTCAGCCCGTTTATTCCGTCGCAAGATTCACCACTCAGGGAAGTGCCTTCAGCTAATACCGACCTTACACTAAAAACAATTGCAGTTGCACGGATTGTATTAAAAAATGTTCACATACCTTCAACTACTGCGCTATTAACCTTAATAGGAAATGGTGCAGAAGTCGGTTTAAAAATTGGCGCAAATGTTATAATGCCAAACTTTACTCCAATACCGTATCGGGACAACTATCAAATCTATAAAGACAAAAAAACTTATGACCCAATAGAATTTTTGAACGAGTTAAAAGTAATGCTCGATAAAATTGACAGGAAGGTTGGTGAGGGAAAAGGTCACTCCCTTAAATTAATGCTCAATCAATAAGCTTCTCTAAATTTTTTCTTTAATTCACTCATACCTTTTGGATCGCCAATAATCGTTAATCGATCTCCTTCTTCTAAAACCGTATTACCCTTTGGAATAAGTGTCTGGCCGGTTCTTCTTAAAATGGCAACGAGGCATCCTTCAGGAAATTTTATATCTTTAAGCGCTTTCCCTATCAATTCTTTACTAGAAGTTTCCCTTTCAATCAGAAGTGATAAGCTGCGGTCTTCATGAATCAGAGCTTCTTTAAGTTCCTGATCGTCTTTAGCATTAATCCATTCATCAGCAAATCCTTCTTCTTCAACTCGTCCCGCAATCTGTGCTAAAATTCTTAAATGCTGAGTAGGATCTTTTTCAGGACTGACGAGAAAAAAAATAGCATTAACTTCTGTCTCATCTTCAGTATCAGAATCTTTTAAAGGATCTTTATATTTAATGTGAATACCTTTCATGCCTCTCACGACTACTATCTCTGCTTGCTGTAAACCTTCTAAACGTAAATGAGGAAGTGCAATTCCGTGTGTTACTGGGGTAGCACCCATTCTTGTACCATTTAAAAACTGATTCTCTATTTCTGATGGAGTAAAAGAAACGAATTGTGAAATCCATTCAGATGCTTTCTTTGCAACATTTTCAAAATTTTCCAGTTCATCATAATCCATGACATGGCTGCGGGTAACTATTTCATCAAACGGATCTGTTTCACGCAAACCCTTTTCTTTCAGGATTCCCCTCATTTCAGTTTCCAGTCCACTAAATCTTGAACGACCGAGGCGTTCAAACAAGTGATAGATGGCACCAGACCTCACCACTTTCCTTCTTGCATAATACCAATACCATAACGCTCCAACAGCAATTAATCCAACGCTAAATAACAGTGGCAAAATTCCCATCTGATAAATCAAAATAAAGGGAAGAAAGATACCGAGTAAATGCAACCACGGATACAACGGAGACTTAAATCCCGGGTCGTATGCTTCTATTTTGCTTTCCCTTATAATTATAACAGCAAGACAGATGAAAGAAAAAACCAGGAGTTGAAATGCGCTGGCCAGTTTAGCTATCCCTGTAGGATCTAAAAAAGCAATCAGCAAAATAATGCTAACGACGGTTGTAATAATTGAAATAAAAGGGGTTCCCCAATGAGTAAGCTTCTGAAAAAATCTGGGAAGTAAATGATCTCTGCTTAGTGCTAAAGGATACCTGGATGCAGCTAATGTACCTCCATTCGCCACAGAAATGAAAGCTGTAATAGCTGCAATTGAAAGAATAAGAACACCAATTTCTCCAAACAGAACTTCACCAGCAGCAGCGACAGGAGTTAAGTTTCCCATCAAATCTTTAATTGGCAAAACACCAATCATTACTCCTGTGCCGAGTGCGTAAACTAAAACAGCCGTACCAATTGCTAAAAACAATCCAAGTGGAAGATTACGTTCAGGTCTTTTTACTTCTTCCGAGAGACTTGCAATATTAGTAATACCTATATAACTGATGTACACCAACCCGGCTGCCGAAAGAATGGAGTTCCACCCTGAACCTAAAAAATTCTTAAAGTGTTCAAAATTTACCTGAGGCACACCTCCAATTATAAAGAATAAAAGAAATGCTAAAAGAAAGGTCACAAGTAGTATCTGAAGATGGCCACTCTTTTTAGCACCGAACAGACTAAATAGCCCTAAAATCAAAGCAATCACAATAGCAAAAGGAATAATTCCAATGTTTGGAAAAAACAGATGCACATATGCACCCATGCCAATCAACGCAAAAGCTACCTTTAGTACTAATGCCAGCCAGGTGCCAATTCCACCAATAGTTCCAATCATAGGTCCCATAGTTCTGTCGAGAAAATAATAGACACCACCAGCCCTTGGCATCGCAGTAGCTAATTCAATAACGCTGAGCATTGCTGGTATTAAAGGAATCACTGCTATTAGATATGCTAAAGGAAGAGCAGCTCCCGCTTCAATTGAGGCTAATCCAGGTAACAGGAAAAACCCAGCGCTTAAAGTTGTTCCTGTAGCAATAGCATAAACATGAAAAAGAGATAATTCTTTCTTAAGTTTTTTCTTATCTGCCATATCTTAAAAGTAAATAAAAAAAGTAATTAAATAAAAAATAACTAATTCAAAAAGTGCCTTATTTATCGATAAAGACACTTTAAAAATAATGGTTTCCGACTATTAAACTTATTTATTCGATAAGTTTGTGATCTTACATATAGATACTTCGTCTAAAGATTTATATAGGATAGTGGCTTTCCACATTTTAACTTTGAAACAGCAAAAGGATATGTTTAACCAAAAAGAGGTATTTTTTGAAATCATTAGCAATAGTGTTTTTTATGATTGTAATTGGTGGATTGGTTGGATTTACAGTAATAAACAATGAAAAAAAGGGAAATTCTGAAAGCATACTAATTGAAGAATTAGTTCCTGAAACAATAAAAGAAAGCACAGTTAATACTTCATCCGTTGATTATATTAATCTTGGAACTATGAAGGCATCATGGTATGGACCTAAGTTTCACGGTAAATTGACAGCAAATGGTGAAATTTATGACCAAATGGCATTAACTGCAGCTCATAAGACATTAAAATTCGGAACCTTATTAAAAGTTACAAACCCGAAAAATGGAAAATCAGTAATAATACGTATAAATGATAGAGGCCCTTACATTGGTGACCGTGAACTTGATCTCTCTAAGGGTTCAGCAATTAAGCTGGGACTTATTGAAAAAGGTGTCTCCAGGGTTAAAATCCAGGAGGTTACACCTGGTGAGATAGAGAATCCGACTGCGTTGGTTAATTAGCGACTAATACCAATTATTTTAAGCCCGGTCATTTCAGATCGGGCTTTTTTATTCCATATTATCATTCCTCATCCTTAAATTTGCTTAAGATATTATTATTGAATTTATAATTAAAAATGAACAAGCTAAATCTAGGCTGCGGAAAAGATATTAAGAAAGGTTACACTAACCTTGATATTGTGGATTACGGTGGTAATATGATTCACGATATTAATTCATTTCCCTACCCATTCCAAGAAAATTATTTTGATGAAATATACGCTTCCCACGTTCTTGAACATTTGAATAATTTTCATAATACAATAACTGAGCTTTATAGGATTCTGAAACCAAATGGAATTCTGATTGTTTATGCACCCTTCTTTTTAAATACAAAATACTTCGGTGAACCCGACCATAAAATTCCTTTCTCAATCCGGACATTCGACAACTATGAATTCATTGGAAACCGCAACCTGAAGTTCTATGAAAAATGGAAACTTAATCACCGAACAAATTATGAAGGGAAGGCACAATTTGAAGTTTCAGAGAAAAGATTCATTACTTCACACTTTGCTTTGCTAAAATGGATGGATTTTTTCGTGAACCTGGAACCAGTTATTTACGAAAGATTTTTTGCTGGTATTTTCTCGCCAGAAGAAGTTTATTTTAAGTTACGTGCAATTAAGTAATTTTACTTCGGTACTTTCTTTCTAATAGCTTCAACAATTATCCAGAACCATCCGATCAAAAAGCAAACTCCGCCAACAGGAGTTATCATTGCAAAAAAATGAATTCCCGAAGTTGAATAAATGTAAAGTGAAAAAGAGAAAATTATTATTCCAAGCAGAAAAAATATAGAGGCGATTTTAGTTTTGATAAAATCTGTTAAGGAAAGAATTAAAAGAACAATCGTATGAATAAACTGATAAAGCACACCTGTTTTATAAACCTCGAGCATTTCTGCAGAAAGCTTTTCACGCAAACCGTGCGCTCCGAAAGCACCAATTGCAACAGCAGTAAATCCAGATACAGCAGAAATAATGATCCACATCTTTTTGTCATTCATTTCAATCCTCAATTGCATTGAATAGTTGAGTGTAATTTCTTTAAATTTGTTCTCAATTTAATCAAATAAAGAAACAAAGATGAAAATTTTACAAAAGCTTATACTTCCTGTATTAATAATCGCAGCTATCTTTTTAGTTTACAAATTCTACTTTGACAAAGGCAGCGAATTGGGATCTTTCTCCGATTTTGATCCGAACAACAGTGCAGTGAAGGAAATAAGTGTCCAGTTATTAATCGATAAAGGAATTGAACAGCAAGGTGGCGAGGTAAGTTTTTTTACTTCAGATAGAAATGGAAAAGTAGTTCAGGTTTCTGGTTCTTTTATGTTGCCGGATGGATTTGAAACTGCGAAAGTAGTTATACTTAGAGGACATTTAAATCAAAGTGGATTCCATGCTCACGAGGTTTTACTCGACTAATCCATGAATAAATTTAAACTTGTTTCAAATTACAAACCCGCCGGTGATCAGTCTCAGGCAATTAAACAGTTAGTTGAACGTATTAAGGAAGGGGATAAGTTCCAAACATTACTTGGAGTAACGGGAAGCGGAAAGACTTTTACAATTTCCAATGTGATTGAACAGATAAATAAGCCAACTCTAATAATTTCACACAACAAAACTCTTGCTGCACAGCTTTATTCCGAATTCAAATCATTCTTTCCTGATAACGCTGTTGAGTTTTTTATTAGCTATTACGATTACTACCAACCTGAAGCGTACGTGGTTTCCAGCGATCTTTACATAGAAAAAGACTTTTCAATTAATGAAGAAATTGACCGTCTTCGGTTAAAGGCAACTACTTCACTTATTGAAGGAAGAAGAGATGTAATCGTAGTGGCAAGTGTAAGCTGTATATACGGTATTGGCGCACCGGATGAATATGCAAAGCAAATTATCTTTGTTAAAAAAGGAGAAAAACTGAATCGGAAGCGATTCCTCCGTAATTTGATTGATATCCATTTTGTTAGAAACGACTCGGAATTCGGAAGAGGAACTTTTCGTGCACGCGGTGATGTGATAGAAATAATTCCGGCTTATGAAAATGAAGAAGCAATCCGCATTGAGCTCTGGGATGAAGATGTAGAAAAAATTTCAATCATCGATTCCTTAACAGGAAATGTTCTCCGGGAAGTTGAATCAGCACCAATCTACCCGGCAAAATATTTTGTTACAGATCGAGAAAAGATGCAGAAAGCAATTTATAACATAGAACTCGAGCTTGCAGAGAGGCTGGAAGAGTTTCGCAAAAATGAGAAATACCTTGAAGCACAGAGACTTGAGCAACGTACAAAATTCGATATCGAAATGATGAAAGAAATCGGTTACTGTTCCGGTATCGAAAATTATTCAAGACATATGGATGGAAGAGCACCCGGTTCTCGTCCATTCAATTTATTCGATTATTTCCCTGATGATTTTCTTTTAGTGATAGACGAATCGCACGTAACAATTCCACAAATAAGAGGAATGTACAATGGCGACCGCAGCAGAAAAAGTACTCTGGTTGAGTACGGTTTTCGTCTTCCTTCTGCGTTGGATAATAGGCCAATGATGTATGAAGAATTTATGGGAATGTTGAACCAGACAATATTTGTGAGCGCAACACCCAGTGACTATGAGCTTGAAATGAGCGGTGGAGTTATCGTTGAACAAATTATCCGTCCTACTGGTTTGCTCGACCCTGAAATTCAAGTCAGACCAATTAAAGGACAGATTGATGATTTGATTGACGAAATCAGAACCAGAGCAAACAAAAAAGAAAGAGTTTTAGTTACAACATTAACCAAGAAAATGGCAGAGGACCTTGCTGATTATCTGGATAAAATTAAAATACAGGTTAGATATATTCACAGTGACATTGATTCACTGGAAAGAGTTGAGATACTAAGAGATTTACGTCTCGGTGAGTTTGATGTGCTCGTCGGTGTAAATCTTTTAAGAGAAGGACTTGATCTTCCCGAAGTGTCTCTTGTTGCAATAATCGATGCTGATAAAGAAGGATTTTTGCGGAGTGAAAAATCTCTAATGCAGGTTGCCGGCAGAACGGCTCGTAACGTTAACGGAAGAGTTATTATGTATGCCGACGTAATTACTCAGTCGATGCAAAAAACTATCAGAGAAACTAACCGAAGAAGGAAGCTTCAGAAAAAGTATAACGAAGAGCACAATATTATTCCTGCTACTATTTACAAAAGTATGGAAGAAATACTTTCATCAACATCTATTGCGGATATTAGAAAGAAAGAAGGAAAAGCTGATTACGGATTTTCGAAGGTAGCAGAACCTGTGCTGAGATATATGAACAATGAACAGAAAGAAGATTTGATTCTGCAATTAACAGAAGAGATGCACAAAGCTGCCAAAGACCTTGAATTTGAAAGAGCAGCAAACCTCCGTGACGAAATTCAAAGGTTAAAAAAGATGGTAAGCTAAACTGTTGGATTAAATTTTAATTGTCCCTCTTAACTCTGCAGATAATTTATCCCCTTCGTACAAAACACTTTCTAAGAACAATCCCGATGGTGGAGCTGTAAACTTTGCAGGTTCATTGGATTTTTTATTCAGGTAATTAAGAATATCTTTTTCTATTTTATTCCCTCTTCCAACTTCAACCAGAACACCAACAATCCTTCGCACCATTTTCCAGATAAAATGTGAACCAACAATTCTGATTAAAATTAAATAGCCATCCTCTTTCAACTGAATATCATCGATTAATACTTTTGTAGATTTTTCTTCAGGATCATCATCTGAAAAGGATGAAAAATCGTGCATACCAACAAATAGTTTTGCTGCTGATTCCATTTTCTTAAAATTAAGCTTGTCTTTTATCCACCAGACATACTTTTTCCCGAAAGCTGTTCTCCTTCCAGAAATCTGATAAAGATAACTTCTGGATTTTGCATCATGTCTTGCATGAAAATTCTGATTTGCTTTTTTAACCTCAATGATATTTATATCGGATGATAAAAGATCATTTAATTTTATTCTGATTATTTCTGGTGCAAGAACAGTTTTTACATCAAGATGAGCAACCTGGCAAAGTGCATGGACTCCGCTGTCTGTCCTTCCCGATCCTTGCAAATCAACAAAATCATTTCCGAAAATTTCTTTGGCTGCCTGAATTATTATTCCCTGAATGGTTTTTGCATTCTCCTGTTTCTGCCAGCCTGAATATCTTGTTCCATCATATTCGATTATAAGTTTGAAGCGTGAAAAATCTCTGGGGTGACTTGATTTCTTTTGAATCTTTTTGAACGATCTAAATTTAGCTTTCTTATTCTTAATATTGCTCATCCTATCTTTATCGAATCTTCTGCATAATCGTGGGCTGTTTCATAAACACGGACTTTAATCTCACTAACGTTTTGTGGTAACGAAACCTTCCTAATTTCATTCAGCAGATAAAGACAAATGTTTTCTGCGGTTGATTGAAAATCCACTACAACTTTTTTTGAGTTCATTTTTTCTAAAAACTCGAGCACTTCCTTATCCTTTTTATTTACCATAAAAGCATGGTCGATTTTTTCGATGATTGGATTAACTATCTTCTCAATATCGTAATAATCAATTACCATTTCATCTTTGTTTAGTTCACCTTCAATCTCAACAAGCATTTTGTATGAATGCCCGTGAATATTTTTACACTGTCCGAAATGCTCTGGCAATCTGTGCCCCATTTCCCATTTGAATTCTTTCGCTATTTTCATTACACTCCTTTTGTTTCAGGATGCCAGATATATTTGTGCATCTGTAG
>JAPHUI010000298.1 GCA_026193755.1 Ignavibacteriaceae bacterium
CTTCCTCTTTTAATATTTGGGTTATAATATTCAGGCTCACGGGATTGATGATATAATTCTATTATTTTTTTAAAGTATTCAGAGGGCGTCATTTTATATTCAATCATATCTTTACCTTCGAGGTATAACTCCTACTTATCAGGAATTGGAGACAACTCTCTAATTCCAATAAAAATCAGTTTATTTAGTCCAGTAGTCGTGACAAATCTTTACAGCTTCATCAAGCAAATATTTTTCTACCAAAACAGAAATTCTGAATGAGGTTGTATTTACTCCATAATAAATAATTCCGCTTCTTTTAAGAAGTAATAATGTTTTAATCAATGCATCGTTATTCTTACTAAACCCCTCCCCGATGATTGATAAAGTTCCGAGGCTTTCATTAATATAAATTCCGTCCCTTAATTTTTCCTGAAGAATTTCTTTTATCTTTTCCCAGTTGTAAAGGCTATTTGTTGAAATAATAAAAGAGCATTTGTAACCTTTGTCACCTGCGATTCCGGAAACCTGAAATTCTTTTATAGGAATTTGATTTTCTTCTAAATATTGAAGAACCCAATCTACCTTATCAACATCGTGAACATATATACGGACAATTTCTTTCTCGTAAACAACTGCCAGGACTCCTGATAATTCACTTTTAGAGACGTCTTTTATTATTGTTTCTTTACCGGGATTAAATGTAGCTCTGGCATAGAGTGCAATTTTGGATTCCTTAGCAAATTGGACAGCCTGAGCATTTAATACTTTTGCTCCCGCTTCAGCCATTTCCTGAATTTGTTGATATGATATTTCCGGCAGATGCTTGGCTTCTTTAACAATGTTTGGGTCTGTCGTGTACACTCCATCTACATCGGAATAAATTTCACATCTCTCTGCATTCAAAGCAGCAGCTAAAGCAACAGCGGAAGTATCTGAACCTCCCCTACCCAAAGTAGTTATATCCCGCTTGTAACTAACTCCCTGAAATCCTCCAATTACAACGACTTTACCCTTATCTATTTCATCCAATACTCTAACAGGTCTTACTTCTATCACACGTGCATCGTTATGACGATCATTTGTAATTATTCCAGCCTGTGAACCAGTTAAAGAAATTGATTCGATTCCTTCCTCGTGAAGTGCAATACAAAGCAATGCCATAGATGTTCTTTCACCAGTACTCAGGAGCATATCAATTTCTCTTCCCGGTGGATCTGATGAAATAGATTTTGCCATTTCAATTAGTTGGTTGGTGGTTTTGCCCATTGCAGATACTACAACAACAACATCAATTCCCTGCTTTTTAACAGCAGCTATCATCGAAGCAATCTTTTTCAGTTTGTCAACGTCTGCAACACTGCTGCCGCCATATTTTTGTACTATTAGTTTCATAATTATTTTATTGCTCGTCACACTGAGCCCTGACTGTCCGGCAGCCAGGTTGTCGAAGTGTGATCTGAAACTATTGTCAGTCTTCGACAGGCTCAGACTGACAGTTATTATTTTTTCCTATATGATCCATTTTCCATCAACCATATTCTATTCAAAGCTTCCGCAGCTCCTCCATCAATTGTGTTTTAGCTTTTGTTCTATCATCGACTTTCTTTAACATCTTCGCAGGAACACCAGCAACTACTGTATTAGGTTCAACATTCTTAACTACAATTGATCCTGCAGCTACTACGGCACCCTTTCCCACTTTTACCCCTTCCAGCACGACTGCATTCGCACCGATCAATACGTCGTCTTCAATTATGACAGGATCAGCGCTAGGAGGCTCAATGACTCCAGCTAAAACGGTGCCTGCACCGATATGGCAATTTTTTCCAACAATTGCCCTTCCGCCCACTACAACATTCATATCAATCATCGTTCGTTCGCCAATAACTGCACCGATGTTTAGAACAGCACCCATCATTATCACACAATGGTCTCCTATTTCAACCATATCGCGAATGATCGCTCCCGGCTCAATCCTGCAATTGTATTTTGTCAAATCCGCCATAGGTATAGCTGAATTTCTTC
>JAPHUI010000350.1 GCA_026193755.1 Ignavibacteriaceae bacterium
ATCATGTCCTAATCCCATTAATGCCGCAAGTGGCATACCATGTATATTCCCTGAAGGACTGGTTTTTTCAGTATTCATATCACTGTGCGCATCAATCCAGATAACACCGAGCTTGAGCTTTTTCTTTCTGCAAAAAGTTGATATACCGGAAATTGTTCCCAGTGCTATAGAATGATCTCCACCAATGCAAAGTGGGAAACCGCCGTTGTCTAAAACTTTTTCAACTTTCTCTGCCAGTTTCTTTGATGTTTTTATTATCTCATCAAGATATTTCAGCTTAGGATTTTTAATTTTTTGCTTTTCCATTATTTCAATTTTGATATCGCCGGTATCCTCAACTTTATATCCAAGGTTCTCAAGCTTTTTCTGTAAGCCAGCAATTCTCAAAGCTGAAGGACCCATATCTACCCCTCGGCGATCAGCTCCAAGATCCATTGGGAATCCTATAATGACGACATTCTCTTTTGGCATGCTTTCATTTTTTTTATTTATTACAAGAAAGTATGTTCAAAATAATTATAAAGAAAGTTATAATCTAAACCTCTCAACATCAAATAAAACTATTCATTATATTTTGTCCCGAATAATAATAAATTTAATTCAGAGTATTTATAATAATTGACATGTTACCCAGAGAAGAACCTTTTATAAATGTTGGTATTCTTACTGAAAAGAAAATAAGGTTTGAACTTTACGGAGATTTCAGTGTCTTTGGATTTAAAGATACATTTAGTGGTGTTTTTACGGCAGAATGTAAAGATGATACGATTTTATGTAAGAGCAGTAAACACAAACTGGAGGTTATGAACGAAATTGAATTTATACCTTCCGAACCTGTTTCTGAATCTTTCCTTTTAAGAGATGTAATTATAGGGAACAAATTCCATTGGGAACGCAAGGAAAAACAGAGATTCATTTATTCACTTCTTCTGAAAAGAGTAGGTGAAGAAATTATTGCTATTAACCGTATCCCGCTGGAAAGATATTTAACCAGTGTTATCTCCTCGGAAATGAGTGCAAAAAGTTCCATTGAATTGCTGGAGGCGCAGACTGTGATTGCAAGAAGCTGGGTTCTGGCACAGATTTCCAGATCCACCGAATTAAAAAAGAAAATGGAAATTCATGAAACTGCACTTGAGTTTAAGGATAAATTAATTAAATGGTATGATAGAGAAGAGCATAAATTCTTTGATGTTTGTGCAGACGATCATTGCCAAAGATTTCAGGGAGTAACTAAAATAATTTCAGAAGCATCATTTACTGCTGTGCAGCGAACAAATGGTATCGTTCTTCTTAGTGGAGGTAAAGTTTGTGATGCAAGATATTCAAAATGCTGTGGTGGAATAACAGAATCATTCGAGAATGTTTGGGAACCCGTGAAACATCCTTATTTAACTTCAATTGTAGATTACAAATTTGAACCCGAAAATTATAAACTTGACTTTTCCGATGAGGAAAATTCAACTAGGTGGATACAGGGTAGTCCCACGGCATTTTGTAATACTTCCGATGCTAAGATTCTTTCACATATACTTGTAGATTACGATAGAGAAACAAAAGACTTTTTCAGATGGAAGATTGAATATACACAGACTGAGTTAGCTGCAATTATCAAAGAGAAAAGTGGAATTGATTTTGGGAATATTGTTGATCTTGTTCCCATTGAACGGGGCGATTCGGCGAGACTGGTAAAAATTAAAATTGTCGGTACAAATAAAACATTGACCATAGGAAAAGAATTAGAGATTAGAAGAGTGTTATCGAAAACCCATCTTTATAGTTCTGCATTTATTGTAAAAAAAGTTGGTAAAAATATTCCCGAAAAATTTATTTTATATGGCGCAGGCTGGGGGCATGGAGTTGGTCTTTGCCAGATTGGTGCTGCGGTTATGGCTGAGAAAGGTTATCATTTTGATGAGATTCTTTTGCATTACTTTAAAAATTCTGAATTGAAAAAAATCTACTGATCATTTTTAATGAAGATATTATATTCTTGTCTGTCAAAAAGCTGGGGTGGGATGGAAATGTTCACGCTTACTTCGATAAACCAGCTTTTAAAAAGGGAAATAAAAGTAGAACTAATTTGTTCAGCTGATTCCAGGATTCATATCGAAGCAAATAATATGGGAATTATGCTTCATCCGATTAAAGCCGGCAGCTATTTTCATCCTTTCAAAACCTTACGGCTTTCACTGCTTATCCGGGAAAATGAATACTCAGTTGTTCACACACAAGCATCAAAAGATTTATGGTTGATTGTCCCCGCATTATTTTTAGCGAACAGTAAAATACCATTGTTTCTTACAAAACAGGTGGGATCATTCATTGAAAAAAAAGATTTTTTTCATAAATTTTTGTACCACCGTGTGACTAAGCTTTTTGCTATCAGTACTGTAATTAGAAAAAACCTTATTGAAACAACACCTGTAAAACCCGAGAAGATAGTAATTATGCCTAACGGAACAGACACAAACAAATTCGACCCTGATAATGTTAACCGGATGAAAATTCGAAACGAATATAATATCGGATCCGAAGAAATTGTATTAGGTATGTTGGGGCGTTTTACTCCAGGTAAAGGACACGAGGAATTTTTGTGGGCTGCAAAAGAATTAAATAAAGAATATAAAAATCTTCGCTTTATAATAGTTGGTGAACCTAGCAGGGGAGAAAGTGAATACTCGGATACAATAAAACAGCTTGCTAAAGAATATGAATTGAGAAATTTAATTTTCACCGGTTATAGAGAAGATATACCGGAAGTTCTTTTCGCAATGGATATTTTTGCGTTCCCTTCCCATTCTGAAGCTTTTGGAATAGCTCTTGTTGAAGCAATGGCCATGAAGAAACCATCTGTGTGCTCAAATGCTGAAGGAGTACTTGATATTGCAGTTGATGGTGAAACATCCTTCTTGTTCGAAAATAAGAATGCTGAAGACTTGAAAGCTAAACTAAAACTATTAATAGATTCAAAAGAAACCCGATGTAAGTTTGGTGAAAATGCCAGAAGAAGAGTGGTTGAAAACTTTGATATTGAAATTGTTACTGATAGAGTTATAAAGATTTATCAGGAAGAAATGAACAAAACGTCCCCGGTGAATGGCTGATAATAAAAAAATCACTGCCGTAATCTTTTCACATAATAATGAAATTACTAAACACATAATTTCAAGAATAAATAAAACCAACCTAAATTATAACACAGTTGTTATTTCAGATGTTGGAGTTGGGGAAACAGATAATATCTCCTTTATTAAAACGGATTATCTTTTTAGCGGAAATACAATCAACAAGGTTGTAAATCAGGCTGAAACACCTTATTTATTGTTGATAAATGCCTGCTGTGATGTTGAACTATCTGCAGAATCAATTAAAACTCTTATTTCACAATCTGAAAAAACAAACGCTGGCTGGGTGTATTCCGACTATTACGATAAAAAGAAAAATGAGTTGGAGCTGCACGCACTTATTGATTATCAAATCGGGAGCGTGAGAGATGATTTTGATTTTGGTTACTGCTATCTGGTAAACGCAGATTTTGCCAGAGAGATTCTGCACGATTTCGTCTCTGTAAAAAATAATTTTCTTTATTCCGGTTTATATGATTTAAGACTAGCTATTTCGCGAAAGTATTCTGTAATCAGAATTTCCGAACCAGTTTATTCTGTAATAAGTACTTACGAAACAGATGCTTCAAAAAAAATGTTTGAATATGTTGATCCCAAAAACTTTGAAGTGCAAATTGAAATGGAAAAAGTTGCAATAGAGCATTTAAAAAAGGTTGATGCATATCTTGATTCATCTACAATGAAGTCAATAAATTTTAAAAATGATTTTAATATCGAATCTTCAATTATAATTCCGGTTAAGAACCGGGCAAACACAATTGAAGAAGCAATTAACTCAGCTTTAAAACAGAAGACAAAATTTAAATTCAATATAATTGTAGTTGATAATCACTCAACTGATGGTACTTCGACGATTGTTAAAAAGATTGCACAAGCAAGTAAAAAAGTTATTCATATAATTCCCCCAAAAAATGATTTGGAGATAGGAAGATGCTGGAATGAAGCTATCTTTCATCCCAAATGTGGCAAATTTGTTGTTCAGCTGGATAGTGATGATTTGTACTCTGATGAAAATACTTTGCAAAAAATCATTGATAAATTTTATGAAGGGAATTGTGCAATGGTAATTGGAAGTTATAAACTAACTGATTACGATTTGAATGAAATCCCGCCAGGAATAGTTGATCATCGTGAGTGGACCGATGATAATGGTCATAATAATGCACTAAGAATTAATGGACTTGGTGCACCACGCGCATTTTATACCCAAATCGCAAGAGAAACAAAATTTCCTAACGTAAGTTATGGAGAAGATTACGCAATGGGGCTGGCTGTATCGCGTCAATACAAAGTTGGGAGAATATTTGATCCAATTTATCTTTGCAGAAGATGGAAAGGGAACACAGACGCATCACTTTCGATAGAAAAGCAGAATGCCAATAATTATTACAAAGATTCTCTTCGGACAAAAGAAATAATTGCCCGCCAGGAACTGAATAAAAGTAAAGCGAAAAAATGAGTTTGCCTGCTCAAAAAATATTGAATGATCCGTTTGTAAAAAATTTAATTGACCAGGATAATTATGTGGAAGCAGCAAAATATCTGTTTCATACTCAACTAAGTAATTGGGAATTGCTAAGCAAAAACTATGAAGCGCTAGAAAATATTCAAACAAAATCATTCTGGTATGATGGTTTCAAAATAAATGTTCAATTCAATCCAGAAAGAATTAAATCAACTGCTGCAGAAGTTGATGAGAACTCTATAGCAAACAGAGATTGCTTCCTATGTGTTGATAATATTCCCGAAGAACAAAAAGGTATTATACTTCTCGATAAGTTCCTTCTGCTTTGTAATCCTTATCCGATATTTCCTCAGCATTTTACAATCAATTCGTTATTACATCAACCGCAGAGAATACAAGAATATTTTGACGATATGCTTCGATTGGCAAAACAACTCGCACCAAGCTATACAATAATTTATAATGGACCAGCTTGTGGTGCTTCTGCTCCGGATCATTTTCACTTCCAGGCAGGGACTAAATTATTTATGCCTATTGAAGATGATATTCAACAGCTTGCAAACGAATATGGGGTCGTAATTAATGAAAATGATAAAATGAAAATGTCTTTTATTGATGATGGAATAAGAAGAATGGTATTTATTGAATCTAATGAAAAATCGGAAATCAATAATATTTTTAAGAAAGTATTTAGTCTTTTTGAAAATCTGGCTTCTAATTCCGTTGAACCAATGGTAAATATAATTTGCAACTACGAAATGGAAGTTGGCTGGAATGTAATAATCTTTCTTAGAGAAAAACATCGTCCGGACTATTTTTTGCGTAAAGATCCTGAAAAGATTTTAGTCAGCCCTGCTGCGATTGATTTAGGAGGGGTTTTGATAACACCGCGTGAAAGTGATTTTAAAAGGATGAATAAAGAATTAGTC
>JAPHUI010000373.1 GCA_026193755.1 Ignavibacteriaceae bacterium
AGCTTGATAAAATTTGACTTTCTTTAAGCCAACTTCACGTATTGCATCTAAAAATCTTAAGGTTCCTAAAGCATCTACCTGTGCAGTGTAATCAGGTATTTCAAATGAAACCTTTACATGGCTTTGTGCTGCTAAATTATAAATTTCATCAGGTTCTATTTTTTCGAGAAGACGATTTAAATTACTCGTATCAACAAGATCACCATAATGAAGAAACATTTTTTTGTTTAGTATTTTGGAATCGTTATATAGATGATCTATCCTTCCAGTGTTAAAAGAACTGCTTCTTCTTATAATTCCGTGGACTTCATATCCTTTTTCTAAAAGTATTTCTGTTAAGTAGCTTCCGTCCTGTCCCGTAATTCCTGTTATTAATGCTTTTTTCATTTATCTACCTGCAAATATTTTTTCATAAAGAAATCATAAGTTTTAATAATTCCATCTTTCAGCTCTGTTTTGTATTTCCATCCGAGAGAATTTATTCTTGAAACATCCAGCAGCTTTCTGGGTGTTCCATCCGGTTTCGTAGTATCATTAAATATCTTTCCATCAAAACTTGTTATTTCGGCTATCATTTTAGCAAGTGCATTTATAGAAAGATCTTTCCCTGTTCCAATATTTAGATGAGAGATTCCTTTTTCGTAAATATCTTTTGCATTGATGTTTTCTAATAAAAATAAAATTGCATCAGCGAGATCTTCTACAAATAAAAACTCACGCTGTGGCTTACCTGTTCCCCAGATTTCAACTTCTTTTTGTCCTTTGAATTTTGCTTCGTGAAATTTTCTGATTAGTGCCGGGAGAACGTGTGAAGTCTGCAAATCAAAATTATCATTAGGCCCGTAAAGATTTGTCGGCATAACAGAATAAAAGTTACAGCCATATTGTCTGTAATAATTTTCACAGAGTTTAATACCTGCAATTTTAGCGATTGCATAAGGTTCATTTGTAAATTCAAGAAAATCAGAAAGGAGATACTCTTCTTTTAATGGTTGAGGAGCAAGCTTCGGATAAATGCAGGAACTTCCGAGAAAAATAAGTTTTTCAACTCCGGATTTGTACGCATTATGAATTATATTCGATTCAATCATCAGGTTGTCGTAAATAAACTCAGCACGGTAAGTATTATTCGCAAGAATACCACCAACCCTTGCCGCAGCAACAATAACTACTTCCGGTTTTTCAGATTTGAATAATTCCTCAACTTCCTTCTGCCTGATTAAATCTAAACCGGGATAATTTTTGAGAATCAGATTTTTATATCCTCTACTTTTTAATTCGTTTGTTATTGCGGAACCTACCATTCCGGTATGACCTGCAACATATATTTTTTTGTTTAAATATTTAGGTTGATTAGACATTATATACCTGACTACAAACCATAATATACTGCAAAATAAAATTCCTGCTCGTTGTTATCAATAAAGCTTAAATCTTCCTGCTGTTTTGATGTTTTCATATACTGGTATCTTGCCCGTAGAAACAGATTATGCAGAAATTCGTATTTAACCTGCGCGCCCAAATAAGTATAGTCGGTTCTTAATCCGGAAAGGAAAGCTGGCTGCGGCTGATCAAATATTTTTGCAGGATCAGCAGGCTCACCTTGACGAATGTACCTGGCATAAATTAACGTTTCCAGTCCTCTTAAAAATCTGTATTGTACAGAACCAAAAACCTGGTCCGCATTGTTGTTCATCCAATGTCCTAAAACATAAGAGGCACTTTCATAAGTTGTTGTACTAATATAATGCTGATAAACGTACGGGTAAATCTTTGTGTACTCAAGTTTAAGCGTAAGGTTTTCAAATGGTAAATCAGTCAACGAACTGCCTAAAGTAAACCCAATCTGGTTCCTTTGTGTCGCCGGATCGAATAAGCCATTTAAAGTAAGCTCATCAATAAAAAGTGCTCCATAGAGATGAGTGTTCCTTATATGTCCTTTAGAACTTACGGAAAAAAAGAACTGAGCGTTGCTTCCCGCCTGGTTATACTGTCTGCTTAAATAATGGTCAGCTAAGCGGAAAAATGTTATTGGAATCAGATAGAGAATTTCAAGCTTGTCAGAATAAATAATAGATTCACCTATAGAAACATCAAGACCTTTTGTTGGCTCAAGTGTTAATGTATGAGAGGCTAGATACTTTTCTCTGAATAAAAACCTCTGGTTACCAGTAGCAGTAGGATAAAAACTAGTTGTATCAATTACATCAGATGAAAGCCATGCGTGAAAATAATTAAAACTCAACCAATCAACCGGATGAATATCCAAACGAATAAGAGGAAACGATGGAGCTTTTTGTGAAATAACAAGAAGTCCGTTATCACCATAACCCCACTCTAAGAATTCTTTACCAACAGCCAGACTGCCCCATTTCCAATCAGTTGCAAGCATCATCTTCGCTTCGCTGTATTCCATTTTATCGTGAGGATAATTAATCGTATTCATATCTGTTTTAGCATTAACTCCTGTGACTGGAGTAAAGCTTCTGGTTTTATCCAGCGTTGTCCCAGTCTCAGTATTATCTCTGAAATCAAAACTAAATCCTAAAATATCAGAGATATATCCATAAGAATAAAACCCGTTCCAGTAATGGGATTGCTTTGCTTTTTTAACCGATCCAACTTCAGCACCGAGAATAAAGTTTGCATTAATTTTGAAGTCATCACCTCCGTAAGAAAACATTCTCCATCTGTCTGCAGGATCGAAGGTGAAATAATCGAGGTTCTCCTTCTTATCTTTGTTCCCATCTACAAGCCATTTTTCAAAATAAAAATCTTTAAGGAAAAATTTTAATTCTTCCTTCTCAAGAGAAGTTAGCCGGGAAGAAAGTGAATCGGTTTCTAACAATTTTTCCGTTATGTAAGTTCTGGGTAATGGTCTTATCAAGTCATTAAATTCTATTATTCCCTTCTGACTTACTCTCCGCAGAAAATTATAAACATCTTCATATAATGGTTCATAAACTACCTGAGCTTCCAATGAAGGAGCTATAGACATTGCAATGAAAAGCAATAAAGGACCTTTTTGTAAAAATACTTTTTTAAATAGTCTCATTTTTTCAGAATGAACTCTTTGATTTTGTCAACAACAAATTGCTGTTGCTCTTTGGTCAACTCAGGAAAAACAGGTATAGCCAACGAAGTTTTACAAGCTTCTTCAGCTTCAGGAAAATCTCCTTCTTTGTACTTCAATTCAGCAAAACACTCCTGAAGATGGAAAGGCATTGGATAATAAATTTCATTACCGATTTCATTTTCAGTAAGGAATTTTTTCAACTCATCCCTGTTCTGTACTCTGATTATATACTGATTATAGATATGATAGTTATGTATATCAGTTTTTGAACTTTGACTAAGAGTTTTATATATAGCTTTTGGAAGAAGCACATGGTTCTTTTCGTCGAATTTTGTTCTGCCTGTGTCTTCTGCTAATCCAGCTTTAATAAAAAGTTGATTATAGTGTTCCGCATTTGCTCTTCTTTTCTCAGACCATTTATCAAGGTGCGGAAGTTTTACTCTCAACACTGCAGCCTGCAGGGCATCTATTCTAAAATTTCCACCGATTACTTTGTGATAATATTTTTGCTCACCACCATGGACTCTTTTAATTCGAAGCATATAAGCTAATTCATCATTATTTGTAGTAACTAAACCACCATCGCCGTATCCGCCAAGATTCTTGCTCGGGAAAAATGAGAAGCAACCGATATCGCCAATTGTTCCAACAAAGCTTCCATCCTTATATTGAGTTCCTATTGCCTGTGCAGCATCTTCAATTACCATAAGATTATGATCTTTTGCAACTCTCATTATTTTTTCCATCGCTGCACTTTGACCGTAAAGGTGAACCGGAACAATTGCTTTTGTTTTAGAAGTTATCTTCCTTTTTATATCATCGACACTTATATTAAAAGTAACAGGATCGATATCGGTAAAAACAGGCACGGCATTCATTCTTGAAACTACCCCAGTAGTAGCAAAGAACGAATAAGTTGGGACAATGACTTCATCTCCGGGCTTTAAATCAATTGCCATTAAAGCTAATAAAAGAGCATCTGTTCCTGACGAAACTCCGATTGCATGTTTACACTTCAGATATTCACAAAATTCCTTTTCCATTTTTTCAACTTCAGGTCCGAGGATGAAATATTGTGATTCTGCAACACGCAGTACAGCTTCGTCGAGCTCTTTCTTTAAAGATTGATATTGTAGCTTTAAACCGAGAAGTGGGACTTTCATATAATTATTCCGTTTTTTTTGATTATAAAATTAGGCAGAAACAGAGGTAATTGCTACTTAAATGATTTAACTATGGCTTATAAAAAAAATCTTTTTCTATGTTTTTGAATAGAGTAGCTTTCAAATCCTTTTCAGAAATTACGGGATTTGATGTTTTCCAATCTATATTTAAATCAGGATCGTTAAACAATATTGCTCTTTCGTGAGCTTTGCTATAATAGTTAGTGCATTTGTATGAGAAGATTGCTTCATCTGAAAGTACTGAAAAACCATGTGCAAAACCCGGGGGTATCCAGAGTTGGAATTTCTTTTGCGAATCTAAAACAAGTGAAAAGTATATTCCAAAGGTTGGAGAATTAAATCTGATATCAACAGCTACATCCAATACTTCACCAACGATTACCTGACAAAGTTTGCCCTGAGCTTTATCACCAATTTGATAATGTAATCCTCTTATAGTTCCTTTTTTTGACTTTGAAAAATTATCCTGGACAAACTCATATTTTATTCCTACTTCATCATATTGCATTTTGCTGAAAGACTCAAAGAAAAAACCGCGGTCGTCGCTAAATACATCCGGTTCAATAATTAGCAAATTCTCTATCTCAGTTTTAGATATTTTCAAGTTTCAACTCTCTGCCAAAATTCTCTGAAGATACTCTTTGTAGAGAGATTTGGGAATCGCATTTACTAAGCTCACAAACTGTTCTTTAGTTATAAAGCCTTTATAGTACGCAATTTCTTCAATGCAGGCAACTTTAAGCCCTTGCCTATCTTCAATTACTCCAAAGAAATTTGCAGCGGCAAGCAATGCTTCCGGAGTTCCGGTATCGAGCCAAGCAATGCCTCTTCCTATTTTTTCAACTCTCAATTCTCCCAGATCAAGATAAGCCCGGTTCACATCTGTAATTTCTAACTCGCCTCTACCGGAAGGTTTAAGATTTTTTGATATTTCAATTACCCGATTATCATAAATATATAATCCGGGAACAGCATAATGCGATTTTGGTTTGGCAGGTTTCTCCTCAATTGAAAGCACCATCCCACTTTTGTCAAATTCTACAATTCCATATCTCTCCGGATCATTAACCTGGTAGCCAAAAATTGTTGCACCTTTTTTAGTTTGAAGTGCCTTATAAAAGAATTCCAGATTACCGTAGAAAATATTATCACCAAGGATTAAACAAGACATATCTGAACCAATAAATTTTTCTCCGAGTATAAAAGCCTGTGCAATACCTTTAGGCTCAGGTTGAATTACATATTCAAACTTCATTCCCAAGTGAGAACCATCTCCAAAAAGTTTTTGATATAACGGTATTGTTTCCTCATTAGAAATGATTAAAACATCCCTTACCCCGCCAAGCATAAGTATAGAAAGAGGATAATAAATTAACGGCTTATCATAAATGGTCGCAAGCTGTTTGCTGTAAACTTTTGTTATCGGATATAGGCGGGAACCTGATCCGCCAGCAAGTATAATTCCTTTCATATTTCTCTTATTTTTTTAGTTGAATATTAACAGTATTGATCACAAGTAAACAAATATAGGGAACAATTAAATTTCTCCGCTAATTTATTTTTTATTCAGAATTATAGGAGCGAACCTGATAAAACAAGAATTGCAACAGTAAAATATATTATTAAACCGATAACATCCACCATAGTCGCAACCAGTGGTGCCGAAGATGTTGCCGGATCAAGACCCAGCTTTTTCAAAATCAAAGGCAGCATAGAACCCGAAATCGTTCCCCATAAAACAACACCGATTAAAGAAACACTTACTGTAATTCCAATTAGAAACCAGTATTGTCCATAAACATTTGACGCTGCTTCCCAGACAGTGATTCTTAAAAATCCTATTATTGCGAGAATTACACCCAAAGCAAAACCGGTTATCAATTCTCTTTTGAACACGAAGAACCAATCTTTTATAGAAATTTCACCTAATGACAACGCACGAATTACCAATGTTGCAGCTTGCGATCCTGAATTACCACCGCTGGAAATAATTAAAGGAATAAAAAGAGTTAGTACAATCGCACGACTAATTTCATTCTCAAATAAAGCCATTGCAGATGCTGTGAACATTTCTCCGACAAACAGGAGTGCAAGCCAACTTCCTCTCTTCCTCAACATTACAGGAATTGAAATGCTGGGATACGATTCTTCCAGAGCCTGGACTGCTGCCAATTTTTGTATGTCTTCGGTTGCTTCTTCTTCAGCTATATCGAGAACATCATCTACAGTCACTATTCCAATAAGAACACCCGAATTATCTACAACCGGAAGTGCAATACGGTCATATTTTTTGAAGACTTCAACTGCTTTCTCCTGATCGTTGTGTACATTCAACGCAATAAAATTTTCATCCATCAAATCAATTATTTTTTTATCGGGAGAGGATAAAATAATTTCTCTGATTCTAATATCATCAATCAGAACACCTTTTCCATTAATTACATAAATCACATTAAGCGTTTCGCTATCTGCACCGTTTTTACGAATATAATCGAGTGTTTCAGAAATTGTCCAATCCTGTTTTACAGCAATGTATTCGGGAGTCATCAATCGCCCGACACTGTTTTCCGGATAGCCTAATAGTGTCTGCGCTACTTTTCTTTCGTCTGCAGATAATAACTGAATCAATCTTTTTGCAGAGGTACCGGGCAACTCCTCGAAAAGTGCAGTTCTGTCGTCAGGAGACATATCATTAAGTATTGCTGCAACCTCTTCGTGACCCATTGCCTTTAAAAGTTCTTCTTGTGTTTCAAATTCCAGATGTTCGAAAGTATCAGCAGCGAGATCAACATTTAAAACACGGAATACTATTACTTTATCCTGTGCGGGGAGATCAATTATTAGATCGGCAATGTCTGCGGGAGTCCAATCGCTGAGGATTTCCTTTAAAATACTTAGTTGCCTCTCAGCAATTAGTGATTCTATTTCGGGCATAAGCAATTTGCTGAGCATAGGAAATTCCTCCCGATTATTGTTAGAAAATATTTTTTACATTATAGTGAAGAAAATTCGATTTAATTCGAAGCAAAAATAATCTGTTAATCCAGCAAAAACAATCTTATAAATTGATATAATAAAATTCTTGAATCCATATTAATTAAATTTGGGTTAATATTTAGATTTTATATGAAACTTATTGTAGATGAAAATATAGCTTTCGCCAAGGAAGCCTTTTTAGGTTTTGGAAACCTTAGGTTATTGAATGGGCGATCTATTACAAACACTGAAGTCAAAGACGCAGATGTAATTATAGTCCGTTCTATTACGCAGGTCGATGAGAAACTTCTTAAGAATAGTAAAGTTAAATTCATTGGAACAACTACTATAGGAACTGACCATATCGATCTGGAATATCTTGAAAACAACAATATTAAATTTGCAGATGCGAAAGGCTGTAACGCAGATTCTGTAGCTGAATATGTTTTTACAGCATTACTTAAAGTTGTATCAGAAGAACAGCTTTCACTCGGAGGAAAAACAATTGGAGTGGTTGGCGTTGGAAATATTGGCAGTAAGGTGGTTAGACTCGCAGAGTCATTTGGGATGAAAGTTTTGAAAAACGATCCACCGCTTGAAAGAAAAAGCATAGGAAAAAACTATGTCCCGCTAGATGAAATACTAAAAGCTGATATTATAACTCTTCACGTTCCTCTTACTTTGGAAGGCGTTGATAAGACGCACCATCTTTTAAATAAAGAGAATTTCAAAAAAATTAAATCCGAAGCTTTAATTATTAATACTGCAAGAGGAGCAGCAATTGATAATGATGCTCTATTAAAAGAAAGTTCGGTGCGAAATTTTAAATTAATTTTGGATGTTTGGGAAGATGAGCCGTCAATAAATATTAGACTTCTTAAAGAAACGAAAGTTGGCACTGCACACATTGCTGGTTACTCGCTCGAAGGAAAAGTTAACGGTACAAAAATGATTTATGATTCGTTTTGCAAATATTATAATAGGGAACCTGCCTGGAAGCCAGAACTGCCAAAAATTGAGCAAACAGATTTGAGAATTCCTGAAGGAAAAACCGATGAAGAAAAACTTTACAAATTATTCTTTTCTATATATGATATAGAAAAAGATGACTCTCAATTAAGAAATATCACAACCTGTAAACAGAACAGACAGGCTGCTTATTTCGATAAACTTAGAAAAGAGTACCCAGTCAGAAGAGAGTTTAACAACTATAATATTCGTCTTTCAAATAACGAAACACATTTTAAACCAATTCTTGAAAGCTTCCGGTTCAAGGTAAAATCAGATTAGTTATTCTTCTTTCTCGAGTTTAAACTCGATTGGTATTTCCATTTGTACTTTAACACGTTGACCCTTAATTAGCCCGGGTTTAAAACGATGATATAATATTGCAAGTCTTGCCGCTTCATCGCAGCCATATCCAATTCCGCTGACTACCTGTGCATCAATTACTACTCCATCCCTATCAATAAATGTTAATACTTTAACAACGCCTTCAATATCATTTTCCCTGGCTTCTTCAGGATAGCCGATCTTTCTGTAAATGGCTTCCATTCCGCCATACGGTTCAGGCATTACTTCTACGGTTTTATAAAACGCCGGGTCGTCTTCATAATTTTTTTCTTCCTCAATAACTGGCGGCACCAGATTATTATTTGGGTTTTTCTTCTTCGTCACCAAAGGAGGTTTATTATTTGTTACTTCTTTACTTTCACTTTTTTGTTCACCTGAATCAAGCACAATTTTATCTACAACCAATATTCCTTCTTCGTAATAAATATCTTTAATATAAGTACCTGTACTGTCGAACAATGATGTAGGACCTTCCCTTTTGCCGTTTTCAATTGTGAACATTTCTTTTATGATACCCTTTTCATTGTACCTTCGAACCAGTCCTTCAACGCGCCCGTTTACATAAGAAAGATCTTCCTTCAGATTTCCATTATCCCAATAAAAACTCGCTTCTCCATCCCGTACCTTATCCGTAAGGTGAATGATTGACTCTATGTTTCCATTGCTGAAATATGTAATAACAGAATCCATTTGGGCATCAACCTCGATTACAAAGATTAGTAACGATATAAAAATTATTTTAAACATTGATACATTTTAAATTTTTACAGGAAAAAAGATAAGACTTAATCGTGAATTAAAAGAGGCATTAAGATAGCAACAGCAAATATAGTTATGGCAATACCAACAAATATATGTCCAACTATGTGATCATATTCAAGGATTCCGATTTCTCCAAGAAGATAATGCCAGTCGTGATATACTTTATTGCCTCCGAGAAGAGGAAGTTTCCGGGCACGAGCATCTGCTGCATAAACACTAATATTAATGAGGTTTTGACCAAGCCAGAGAAGTGCAAACTGGACTCCTGTCCGATAATTATTTCTAAAGAAAAAACTGGCAATTATTGAAGGTAAAATGATCTGCATTAAAGTTCCGCCAAGAGTGTAAATAAACTTGCCAAAAAAACTGAAGAAAAAGTGTCCCGCTTCGTGTATAACCAAGTCTGCATTATCCAGCAACCCAAATTCGCCACGGTTAAAAACCCAATATGCAGCAATCGGAATAATTATAACTGAGGGAATCCACCTTTTAATATTATCCCATCGGCTGATTGGTTTAGCTTTTTTTAAACTCTGGTTTATTTCTTTATTAGAATACTTAGCTGTTTCCATTGTATATCTAAAAATGAGTTTATAACTTCCAAGTCAAATTTATAATTAAACAAACCGGCATCAAACAAATTATAGGAGGAAAATATGCCCAGACAATTTCGCTTAATGATCTTAATTTTATTCATATTCACACTTACTGCAATGGGACAAGATTTCAGAACTCCACGACCAAGTCCCGATGCAACTGTATCGCAATATGTTGGAATCACAAAAATCACTGTTGATTACAGTTCACCCGGAGTGAAAGGAAGAAAGATTTGGGGAGAACTTGTTCCTTACGGAAAAATCTGGCGGACAGGTGCCAACGAAGTTACATCAATCACATTCAGCAATCCGGTGAAGGTAAATGGAAATGAATTACCGGCGGGAACCTACGGTCTTCATATTATTCCCGGCGAAAGTGAATGGGAAATCATTTTTAGTAAGGACACTAAAGTTGATGACCCGATGACTTATGATGAAAAGAAAGATGCATTACATATCAAAGTTAAACCAGAACCAAATCCATTTACAGAAAGAATGGCATTCACTATTACAGATATGACAGATAATTCTGCAAATTTTAATCTGATTTGGGAAAAACTTAAAGTTCCTTTTAAAGTTGAAGTAAATACACAGCAATTAACACTGCAAAGTGCTCGTAATTCTGCAGACTGGGGAACACTTATGTCGGCAGCTAATTATTGTCTACAACAGAATGTAAATCTGGATGAAGGATTTAAATGGATACAAGCTTCAAAGTTAATTAATGAGAACTACTGGAACATGAGAGTTCTTGCTCAGTACTTTGCAAAGATGAACAAAAAATCCGATGCAATTGCAACTATGGAAAAAGCAATTGAGCTTGGCAGCAAAATGGAGAACCCACCATTCGATTATGATAATATGAAAAAGATGTTAGCTGATTGGAAATAATTTTTCATCAATTTAATTGGTTTGAAACTTTCAGACCTTTTCATTTTGAGTTAATAAAACTGTTGATGAAATGATTTTGTTTTACTATGTTTCTCCTGGTTTGAATTAAATAATTATCTGAACATTGCTGGTTTTTTGGCACTATTAATTTTTCCCAATCACACAGGATAATTTGATGAAAAAATTTGACACCGAAGTTCATCTCAGCCGGGAGATGGGCTTAATGGATGCCACTCTTATTGGAGTAGGCGCAATGATCGGTGCGGGAATTTTTGTTCTAATAGGAATCGCAGCTGGAGTTGCTGGGCCTGCATTAATAGTAACTTTCTCACTAAATGGTATTGTTGCTTTATTAACAGCTTTCTCTTATGCAGAACTTGGTTCCTGTTATCATGATGCTGGTGGCGGATATTTATGGGTAAAAGAGGGTTTGCCAAAATGGAATGGATTTATTTCCGGCTGGATGAGCTGGTTCGCCCATGCTGTTGCCTGTAGTCTTTATGCTCTGGGTTTCGGTGCTTATTTCGATCTTGTTCTGCGTGAGTTTAATGTAGTAATGCCACAATGGGGATTCCTATCGCCGCAAAAAATTCTAGCTGCGATGACGGCTGTTCTTTTCGCATATGTAAACTTCCGTGGTGCGTCTGAAACAGGTAAAGTCGGCAACATAGTAACTCTTGCAAAGATTGCTATTCTTTTAGTATTCATCGGTTTCGGAATTAATTTGATTATAAACCGACCTGACTGGCAGGAAGCATTTACTCCTTTCTTTGCACACGGCTGGGGTGGTGTTTTTAAAGCAATGGGCTTAACATTTATTGCTTTCCAGGGATTCGAAGTTATTTCACAATGTTCAGAAGAAATTAAAAACCCAAAAAAGAATATTCCGCGTGCAATTTTTCTTTCTTTAATAATTGTGGTTCCTATATATCTGCTGGTTGCAATTACTGCTTTAGGTGCTGTTAAACCCGGCGGCGGAATAACTCCCTGGGATTATTTAGCATCACATAAAGAAACGGCGCTGGTAGAGGTTGCTAAAACATTTTTTGTCGGCGGCGGAATAATGCTTCTTATAGGCGGAATAATTTCAACAATGTCCGCACTTAATGCAACAATTTATTCTTCTTCCCGTGTAGCTTATGCAATGGGTAAAGATAGAAATTTTCCAACATTCTTCAGCAAAGTTCACAAAAAGAACTTTACTCCTCATCTTTCAATTATATTTTCATTATTTATTGTTGTGATTATGGCAATCTCTTTGCCAATTGAGGATGTTGCAAGTGCTGCGGATATAATGTTCCTGTTACTTTTTCTTCAGGTTAATATCACACTCATCAGATTGAGAAAGAAAAGACCGGATCTTGACAGAGGATTTTTTACACCATTTTTTCCGTACTTATCTATTCTCGGGATTATGATGCTTTTGTTTTTAGCTGTTTATATGTTCAATTATAGCCC
>JAPHUI010000216.1 GCA_026193755.1 Ignavibacteriaceae bacterium
AATTTTCTTTTTCATCTTTCTTAATTTTCTTTAATGGGGCAAGAAACGAAGTTGAAACTTTTTTTATCAATTTATCGCCGCTATAAATGCCAACCTCAATCGGAGTGCTCATTTTGGTCAGTTCAACTTTTGGGAGAAGGACTAAAAATTTTGCATCACCATTTCCCTGTGGTTCAATGACGATATCGTTACCGATAAGTTTTAATTCTCCCTCGATACCCTCAAGTTTTAATGACACCGGGATTTTATCAAAAGTTTTATTCACAATATTAAGATCGTAAAGGTTGCTTACCATGTTATTTGGCTGTTCCTGGTAAAGAAGTCCTGGTGTTCTTAAAACCGTTACACTAAAATCGGTTCTGTTGAGCAAAAGAATAACAAGTACTGAAACAAGTACTGTTAAAAGTGCAGAGTAACCAATTGCACGAGGAGTAAATCTCCACTTAGTCTTTTTCTCAATTGAATTTAACGAAGCATATCGAATCAAACCTCTCGGTCTTTTTATTTTATCCATTATATCGTCGCAGGCATCAATGCAAGCAGTGCAATTAACACACTCAAGCTGAATGCCGTTACGGATATCAATTCCGGTCGGACAAACTTCCACACACTGGTAACACTCAATACAATCACCGCGATTTTCCCATCCTTCATCTCTTCTATATCTTTTCCTTGGTTCACCGCGGACATTATCATAAGCTATAACGATAGAATCACGATCAAGTAAAACTCCCTGAAGTCTCCCATATGGACAAACAATAGTACATGCTTGTTCTCGGAAATTTGAAAAGACAAAATAAAACACTCCTGAAAAAACTATTATGGCAAACAGTCCCTGTAAATGTTCAGAGGGTGGATCAGAAATAATTTTAAGGAGTGCATCTATGCCAATTATATAAGAAAGAAATATATTCGAGATGATGAATGCAATTGCAAAAAAGACTATATGCTTTGTAAGTTTTTTGAAAAACTTATTTGATGTCCAGGGTGCTGCTTTAAGTTTACGCTGGTCTTTTGAATCACCTTCAATCCAGTATTCAATTTTGCGAAAAACCATTTCCAGAAAAATTGTCTGAGGACAAGCCCACCCACAAAAAATTCTTCCGAATACCGCAGTGAACAGAATTGTAAAAACAATCATTGAAATTAAAGCTAGTACGAGGAGATAAAAATCCTGTGGTCCAAAAAGAATTCCGAACAGAATAAACTTTCTGTTAATAAAATCAAATAGCATAAACGGATGACCGTTTACTTTTATAAATGGAGTAATGAATAGAATTAAAAGTAAAACAGCCGAAACAATTATTCGTGCTCTGTGAAATCTTCCTGAAGGCTTTTTAGGATAGACCCATTTTCTTTTCCCCTCAGCAGTGACTGTAGCTAGCTGGTTTCTAAATGTTTCAAGTTCTTCATCGTAGAGTTGCTGTTCAAGTGTATCTTCGTTCATAAATTCAAATAAAAATTTGCAAGTCATTCTGGCTTGTCCAGAATCAAAATCTCATACTTAATGAGATTCCGGACTCTCCCAACTAAAGTTGAGATCGCCGGAATGACAAAATTATCGATCAGTCGTTATTCAGATGGTTCTTCTTTCCAGATTTCTCCTTCCGGAGGTTTCGGATTAGCAGGCTTTGTACCCTGCAGACTAAGAACATAACTGGCAACATCCTGAATCTGTTTTGCATTCAACTGTGATTGCCAGCTTATCATTCCTTTTTCTGGTACACCGTATTTAATTGTTTTAAAAACATTTTTAATTCCGCCGCCGTGAATCCAATACTTATCTGCTAGATTGGGACCAACGATTCCACCTCCATCAGCTGCGTGGCAGGCAATACAATTAGTTTCAAATATTTGTTTTCCCGATTGTAGATCTGCAGCATCCGTTAACTGAGTTACTGTCTCTTCATTTACTAAAGCACCCGATTTTATAAGTGCTTCTTTTTCCGCAGCAGCAATTGACATTTCCTGTTCGTATTCTTCGTGAGAAAGTTTTCCTGTCGCAAATACATGGTAGTTCAACATATAATAAACACCAAATAGAATTGTAAGAACGAAAAGCCAAGAGAACCATGGTGGGATTTTACTATCAAGCTCTTTTATCCCATCATAATCATGATCAAGCATAATTTCCTGTTCACGCTCAATCGGAGTTGACTTAGTCAATGCCTGCCTAATTTTAGCCAGTACTGATACTTTCTTTTCCTTTACAACTTCAGTTTTAGGCTTTCCTTCATAATAGATTATACTAAGTAATGCAATGACAATAATTACAAGAAGTATCAATGCAACCGTATCATAATAATTCGGAGGAAAATCTGATTCACCAGCAGCAACACTTTTAGAGATGAATAGAAGTGAAAAAATAATTATTGATTTTATCTTTAAAATATTCTTGTGGAGATTTTTAAATATCATTTTTTCCACCTGTAAAATTTTTGATTTCTTTGTTTTCTTCATTAAGCGGAAGTTCACTCATTTGCTTAATATATTTTTTATCGACTTTGAATAACCATATTGTCATTCCAACAAAAAACAAAATAAAAATTATCATCGATACGATAGTGTAAAATTCAACTCCCTCAATTGATTGTAAAACTTCTTTGAACATTTTATTTATTCGCCTGGTTATTCTTCGCTTTAATGTCTGTCCCTAATCTCTGCAAATAAGCAATGAGTGCAATTATTTCCTTATTAGGTTCAGCAGGTGCGCCGGCATTTTGCAAGTCAACTGCAATTTGCTCAGCTTGTTTTTGCAAATCATCATTAGCAACTTTTTCATAACCTTCAGTATAGGGAACCCCGACACTTCGCATTGCACTAATTTTTGATTCAGTGGTTGAAATATCAAGGTCGTTTGTCAGCAACCATGGATACGAAGGCATTAAAGAACCGGGTGACATACTTCTTGGATTTTCCATATGAAGGTAATGCCAGAGGTTTGGATATTTTCCACCGACACGATGCAAATCCGGACCAGTTCGCTTCGAGCCCCAGAGGAAAGGATGATCATAAACAAACTCACCTGCTTTTGAATATTCACCATACCTTTCAGTTTCGCTGCGGAAAGGTCTGACTAACTGTGAATGACAACTGTTACAAGCTTCACGGATGTAAATATCTCTTCCCTGCAATTCCAGAGGAGTGTACGGTTTTACTGAAGCAATTGTTGGAATATTTGATTTGATTAAGAACATCGGAACAAATTCAAATACCGAAGCAATTAAAACAACAACTAAAGTAAGTGAAATGAAAAGAGCAGGTTTACCTTCCAGGAAGCGATGGATGACTCCACGCTTTAATGGGTCTTTGAATTTTTCCAGTGCTGGAGCCTCGGCTGGCTCTTCTTTTGCGAATGCACCTTGCTTTGCTGTTTTAACAAGGTTATAAACCATCACAATAACCCCAACAAAATACAACGAACCACCAACCATTCTTATTATATACATCGGAACGATTTGCAAAACAGTTTCAAGAAAATTTGGATATTGTAAAACTCCAAGCGGAGTAAACTGTTTCCACATCAGTGATTGTGTAACTCCTGAAAACCACATAGAGAATGCATAAAAAACTATTCCCAGGAAACCAATCCAGAAATGGAAATTTGCTAACTTCTTTGAGTAAAGATTTGTTTTCCAGAGTTTTGGTACCAGCCAATAAAGAATTCCAAATGTTAAGAAACCATTCCAACCAAGTGCGCCAACGTGAACGTGTGCAATTATCCAATCAGTAAAATGAGCAATCGCATTAACATTCTTTAATGAAAGCATCGGTCCTTCGAAGGTAGCCATTCCATAAGCTGTAACTGCAACAACCATAAATTTTAGAATTGGATTTTCTCTAACTCTGTCCCACGCACCGCGCAGTGTAAGCAAACCATTTATCATTCCTCCCCACGAAGGTGCGATTAGCATAATTGAAAAAACTGTTCCAAGTGATTGAGCCCAATCTGGTAAAGCAGAGTAAAGAAGATGATGAGGTCCTGCCCAGATGTAAATAAAAACTAAAGTCCAGAAATGAAGAATTGATAACTTATAGGAATATATAGGTCTGTTTGCAGCTTTCGGGAGAAAGTAATACATCAATCCTAGATAAGGAGTAGTTAAAAAGAAAGCTACAGCATTATGTCCATACCACCATTGCACAAGTGCATCCTGGACGCCGGCATAAACTGGATAACTCTTTAAAAAGCTTGCAGGAATTTCAATAGAGTTCACAACGTGAAGTACAGTTACAGTCACCCAGGTTGCAATGTAAA
>JAPHUI010000450.1 GCA_026193755.1 Ignavibacteriaceae bacterium
AAAACATTTTGAAGGCATTTGTCACGGCAAAGTTGAACGTTATGAAATGCCAAACATCAGAGCATTGAATTTTCTGTTACACAATACTTTAGGTGGAGGAGGAACAGTTTCATTGAAGCACGATGCACAAGGTAAAACGCTGGCTGCTGCGTTGCTGAGAATGGAAATTGAGATTTAATAGTCATGCTGAACTCGTTTCAGCATCTTAATTTATACAGAAGACCCTGAACCAAGTTCAGGGTGACAGTTTAAGGAAATAACTATGTACGAAGAAGAATTAAAAGAACTTAAAACCTACCAGCAAAGAGTTGAAAACTTACGGGGGTATCTTTGATGTTGACAAAAAGATATCGAAGGTAGAAGAACTGCGTTCAAAATCGGGGGAGCCATCTTTCTGGAATGACCAAATAGCCGCACAGAAAGTACTTCAGGAAATAAAATCTCTCGAACAATGGATTAATCTTTACAAAGAAGTTGATAAAAAAGTCAATGATGTGAAGGACACAATTGAGCTTGCGGCAATGGACGAAGATGATTCTTATTATGATGAACTAAGAAAAGAATTAGATTCTGTGATTTCAACCATAGAAGATGCTGAGTTTAAAAATATGCTCAGTGGAAAAGATGATGATAAAAATTGTCTGCTTACAATTCACTCAGGTGCTGGGGGAACTGAGGCGCAGGATTGGGCTGATATGCTTTTAAGAATGTATCTTCGATGGGGTGAACAGAATGGATATCAAATGAACCTGCTGAATATTCTTGAGGGAGACGGTGCTGGAATAAAATCTGCAGAAGTTGAAATTACAGGTGAATTTGCATATGGTTATCTTAAAGCTGAAAATGGTGTTCATCGTCTTGTTCGCATTTCTCCCTTTGATTCAAATAAAAGAAGACACACTTCATTCGCTTCAGTTTTTGTTATTCCTGAGATTGATGATACAATTGAAATAGAAATTAATCCTGCCGATCTAAGAATTGATACGTATCGTGCTGGTGGTAAAGGCGGGCAGAATGTTAACAAAGTTGAAACAGCCGTTAGAATAACTCACATTCCAACAAACACAGTGGCAGCCTGCCAGAGTGAAAGATCGCAGGGACAAAATAAAGCTACTGCGATGAAAATGCTAAAGTCAAAACTCTACCAACTGGAACTTGAAAAACAGCAGGCAGAAATTGATGAAGTTGAGAAAAATAAAATGAAAATTGAGTGGGGAAGCCAGATTCGTTCTTACGTTTTTCATCCATACAATATGGTTAAAGATCACCGCACTGATGAAGAAACTTCGGATGTACAACGTGTGATGGATGGAGACATTGATAGGTTTATAAAAGCGTATTTGTCAAAGTTCAGCAGAAACTAAATTGAAAAAAACTAAATCACCAAAGGATAGAAAGAAGCAGGACTTTTTCAACAAAGTTTATGATGTTGCTAAAAGAATTCCTTATGGAAAAGTCACAACATACGGACATATTGCCGAAGCTTGTGGAATCAAATCCTCTGCAAGAACCGTCGGCTGGGCTTTAAATGGATGCGAACTGGATATACCTGCACATAGAGTTGTAAACAGATATGGTGCTCTTACGGGGAAAATACATTTCGGTGATCCAAATTTGATGGAAGACTTACTGCGAAATGAAGGTGTTGAGTTTGATGAAAATGGCTGTGTCAAACTGGAAAAGCATTTATGGATTCCGAAAAGAAAGAAATAACCTGTCGAATTTTTCTATTTGTATCGAGTTGTGTGCTAGGAGAACTATTGTCACACTGAGCCTGTCGAAGTGGATACTATCTTAATTGATCAGTCTTCGACAAGCTCAGACTGACAATTAATGTTTATAGATCAATACCTATCCACGCTTATCGAGGAAACACCCGAATCAATTACTATAAAGATTTTATTTGCTACATCGTTAAAGTTTGCGGTTTCAAAATGATCTGAATTTATCTTTTCAAAATCATTAAAGTGTTTCGAAGATAGTGCGCCATCAGTTGTTATTTTGCAACCGGACTCTTTGGGAATGTAAATATTTATATCAGATGCGCCTGCATCAATGCTTAGTTTAGTGTCAGGGGATAAGCTTCCCAGCTTTATTTTTAGTGCGGCAGCTCCCATATCTACGTCAACTTTTTCAGTTTTAAATTCTGATAAATCAAAATCCATTGAAGCTGCACCTACATCGAAATTCATATCCCAGGTCAAATTAGGATTTAACGCTACATCAATATTGTTCTTATAGCTTTTACCAAATCTGAAAACAGATTTATGACGCATTACAAGATTAATTTTAGTGCTACTATCGGTATCAAATCTTGTCAGTCTAAAGTTATTTTTTACACCTGTAGCAGTTGCATGAATTAAGCTATCTGTTGTTTTAGAAATATTGAATGAGCCTGCACCTGCATCAAAGTTTAGTGTACCGAATTTCAAGAGCGAATCATAATCTTCGGTAAACTCTGTCGTTGTGTATTCAGAATCCACTTCATCACCAAAAGTTATATCAAAATCATTGTTCACAAAATGAGTTGCGGTTTTAATGCTTGCAAAAATTGCAAGTGCAAGAATGATGGCAGCAAGCCCTGCAATAATTCCTTTTCCATATTTATGTTTTACAATGATTGATATTCCAAGTAGAACAATAACAAGCGGCCATAACTTCCAGATAGCTCCCCAATCCATAAAAATAGTTGTGAAATTGTTTATCAGGACAAGAAGTCCAAATACTATAAAAAGTAAACCCCAAAAAATGTGTGATGTTTTCATTTTAAATTCTCCGTTTAATTCTTTGCTCGTAAAAGTAATCCAGCACCAATCCCAATTAAAATAAGAGGCCAGTAATGATCAAAATGAAATCTGGGAAAAATATTATTCAGTAATAGCAATCCACCAATTACAATAAGAATGATTGCAATCCAGATTTGTTTGTTATTGGTTTCCGTCTCTAAGCTTGCAATTCCAGAGTTATTAACGTTAAATGATTCAGAATCAGTTGCTGAATTTTGAAATTCAGATTTACTACTATCTTCCGATGATGATTTTTCCTGGAAACTCTTTGGAATTTCGTACGGCTTTTGGGGAACAACAATCCATAAAATTATATATGCTATAATCCCTCCACCTCCTAAGAATACAACAACAATGAATAAGACTCTAATGAGTGTGGAATCAATATCAAAATATTCTGCCAGACCGCCGGCAACTCCACCGATCATTTTGTCGGTTGTTGAACGATATAGTTTCTTTGTCATCTTAGACTCCTGATTAACATTAATCTTTTAATTCTCTGCTACTAATAAATAAGATTTTCTCTCATTTGCACCTGTTTTGTTAAGTATGGTAGTAATTAATCGGTGATTGCAGGAGAAACGTCGGTTAACGAAACTTTAAAATATGCATGAATGGATGAATGCATGTTATAAATATTGAATGATTCAACGACCTGCAATCGTGTATACACGCATTAATTTGTGCGATTTTTGGATTTTGGAGAGTATAGGGGTAGTGTTATATTTCGACTCAAAATCAAAAATGAAATGAAAATAGCCCTCTGCCAGATCAACCCGATCATCGGCAATTTAGAATACAATAAAGATAAAATTATAAAAGGATATGAGAGAGGTGTTAAAGCCAAAGCCGATCTTGTAATTTTCCCCGAACTTTCTCTTGTCGGTTATCCACCTTTAGATCTTGTTGAAAAAGAAGAATTCAGAATAGCTGTGAATAAAAAGATTAATGAGCTTGCGAAAATTACTGGTGATGTAGGACTGCTTTTCGGTGCAATTACGGAAGATGACGATTTAATCGGAACTAATATTCACAACTCTGCGGTTTTATGTTATAATGGCGAAGTTCAATTCATTCAGCCAAAATCTTTAATTCCTAATTATGATGTTTTTGATGAAATGAGATATTTTGAGGCAGCAAAAGGTGTTTTTGTACACGAGTTCAAGGGTGAGAAGCTCGGTATTTCTGTTTGTGAAGATATCTGGAACGATGCCGATTATTGGTACCGGCGACGATACTCAGAAGATCCTGTTGAAAAGCTCATGAAAAAAGGTGCTTCTATTTTAATAAATATCTCTGCTAGCCCTTATTCTTTCGGAAAAAGAAAAGAAAGACTTGAAATGCTTTCCATACTATGCGAACAGAATAAACTTCCGCTTGCTTACGTTTGCAGCGTTGGTGTTCAGACAGATTTGGTTTTTGATGGTGCGAGTATGTGCTTTGATAAAAAAGGAAAGCTCGCTCGTTTAGGTGCTACTTATAAAGAGGACTTTATTTTATTCGATACAGAACATGATGAAGAGATAAAAGCAGTCGTTGAAAAATCATTTGAAGAAGAAGTCCTTTCGTCATTAATTTATGGTGTAAGAGAATATTTTGAAAAGATGAAATTTAAAAAAGCCGTTGTTGGTTTAAGCGGTGGTCTGGATTCTGCTTTTGTTACTTACATTGGTGTTGAAGCACTTGGGAAAGAAAATATCCACGTTGTTTTGATGCCATCAAAATATTCAAGCGGAGGAAGTGTAACTGATTCGGAGAAACTTATTAAAAATCTGGGCATCTCATCTACTAACGTTTCTATTCAACCTGTAGTTGAAGAAGCGCTTAAACAGCTATCACAAAAACTTGAAAAGAAACCTGCAAAACTGACAGAAGAAAATATACAGGCAAGGATAAGAGGTGTATACTTGATGGCTTTTTCAAATAACGACAACTACTTGGTTTTGACAACAGGAAATAAATCGGAACTTGCGGTTGGTTACTGCACTCTTTACGGCGATATGAGCGGAAGTTTAGCAGTAATTGCTGATGTTTATAAAAGTGATCTTTACAGGATTGCGAATTTTATCAATAGAAAAAAAGAAATAATTCCAAAAGAAATAATTACCAAAGCCCCTTCAGCTGAATTAAGTCCGAACCAAAAAGATCAGGATGACCTTCCTCCGTACGAGCTTCTCGACAAAATTCTTAAAATGTATCTTGAGGAAAATAAAGAGTACAATGAAATTACTTCGATAATTAAAGATGATAAAGTCGTGAAAAAGGTTTTGAGGATGGTAGATTTAAACGAGTTTAAAAGAAGACAGGCTGCACCTGCCCTAAGAGTTTCAAGAAAAGCCTTCGGATACGGCAGAAGGTATCCAATAGTTCAAGGTTGGAGAAATTAAAATGTTAAATAAAATTTATCCTTTTATGAAATCGATTTCAAAATTTGTTCTAGTTTCATTAATCTTTTTGTTGAATACTTCATTTGCGCAAATGAGCGTGCAGAAAGATCTTGTTAAAATTCAATCCTATCAATCATTTGATAAAGTGTATCCGGGGACAGAATTTAAGATAGCAGTGGAAGTACAAGTTGCAGAAGGCTGGCATATCAATTCGCATGAACCCTATGATGAATATCTTATTCCAACATCATTAACAATAGTTGAGAATCCAAAATTCAAATTAAAAAAAGTTGCTTATCCTGAACCTCACGATTTAAAACTTGCGTTTTCAGAATCACCATTATCAGTTTGGGAAGGAACTGTTTACAAAGGAGCATTGGTAGAAGTAGATTCCAACTTAACACTAGGTACTTATCCGTTGGTCGTGGATTTGGAATATCAGGCTTGCAACGATATAAGCTGTCAAGCGCCGACTTCAGTTACAGATACATTGAATATTGAAGTTGCTGATAAAACAACTCCTGTGAATTCAATAAATGAAAAAATATTTGAAGAAATTGATATAAGTCTGACTCAACCAACCGCAAATAAAGAAAAAGATTCTGATCCGATTTCCAATGCTCTTGAGAGCAATGGACTTTTAATTGGATTATTTTTTGTTTTTCTTGGAGGACTGGCATTAAACTTAACACCATGCGTTTATCCTCTTATTCCTATTACAATAGGTTACTTTGGTGGACAAAGTGAGGGCAGCACAACCAAACTTTTCTTTATGGGAATATTATTTATTCTTGGGCTGGCTGTGACTTATTCTGCAATTGGAGTAATAACATCTTTAACCGGAGCTGTGTTTGGTGCACTACTTCAAAATCCAATTGTAATTTTGGCTGTTGTTGCAGTTCTCTTTGTATTATCATTAAGTATGTTCGGTGTATACGAATTTAAACTTCCCGATAAACTGGTAAATAAAGCAGGTGGTGCAAAAGCAGGTTTGTACGGTGCATTCTTCATGGGATTAACAATGGGCATTGTAGCTGCACCTTGTATCGGTCCCTTTGTTCTTGGATTAGTTACTTATGTTGCTACAAAACAGGATCCTTACTTCGGCTTTCTTCTGTTCTTTGTACTAGCTGTCGGTCTTGGAACTCCATATCTTTTTCTAGCAGTTTTCTCAGGCAAAATAAAAAAGATTCCAAGAGCAGGCGAGTGGATGGATGCTGTTAAACATATCTTTGGTTTCATTTTAGTTGGAATGGCACTTTACTTTTTACTTCCATTGCTGCCTGAATCGTTTAGAGGATATGTATTACCGGTATTCATGGTTGGTACAGCCATCTACCTTCTGTTTTTTGAAAAGCTGGCCAACTCAGTAAAAGGATTCAGAATTTTTAAAATTGTATTTTCAATATTGATACTTGCTATTGCTGTTTATACTCTCATACCTTCCGAAACAAATTCTGTTAACTGGAAACCCTTTACAAAGGATGCTCTTACAGAAATTTCAGGCAAGGGAGTGATTGTTGATTTTTATGCTGACTGGTGTATACCTTGTAAAGAATTAGATGCAGCAACCTTTTCAGATCCCCGAGTTATAGAATTATCGAAAGATTTTGAAACTTACAAGGCTGATATGACAAAGTCATTATCACCAGAGGTCGAAGCTATAAGAGAACAATATAATATTATTGGAGTTCCGACAGTATTAATCTTGAATTCAAAGGGTGAAGAAAAAGAGAGAATTACTGGTTTTGTAAATGCAGATGAATTCTACAAAATTATATCTGAAATAAACTAACATACATTTATTAGTACATTGCTAAATCAGATAGTACTTAGTAAATTTGTTAATAAATAACAATATTTTTGGAAAGATTTGAAGATGTCAGAAACTAAAGAAAAAGAGTTCAGAGTTCTTACAAGTGTAACCGTTCGATTTGCTGGAGATTCCGGTGATGGAATGCAGTTAACAGGATCTCAGTTTAGTGATACAACTGCCTGGTTAGGAAATGATTTAAATACTCTACCAGATTATCCTGCTGAAATCAGGGCTCCCGCAGGTACTTTGTATGGTGTGAGTGGCTTTCAGTTGCATTTCGGTAGTGAAGATGTTCATACACCCGGTGATATACCGGATGTTTTGGTAGCAATGAATCCCGCAGCATTAAAAAAGAATTTAAAGGAATTAAGAAAAGACGGAGTACTTATTTTAAATTCAGATTCGTTTGATCAAAAGAACTTAAATTTAGCCCATTACGAGTCAAATCCACTGCAAGATGGTACCTTAAGTGGTTATGAGTTACACCGCGTTCCAATCACCTCATTGACAGCAAATGCACTTGAGGGTTTACCATTAAGTCCTAAAGAAGTCTCGAGATGTAAAAACTTTTTTGCACTTGGCTTGATGTACTGGTTATATGATCGTCCGATTAAAAACACTGA
>JAPHUI010000385.1 GCA_026193755.1 Ignavibacteriaceae bacterium
CTTAGAAGAAAATTATGGTTCAAACGTTGATAGAATTAATTCAAATTTAATTTGAAAATCGATATTTTTCTAATCAGTGTCAGATTTTGAGTCTGATGAACTTGATTCTTTTTTCTTTGTTAATACCTTTTCTCTTAATTGAGTAATATAATTGGTCTTTTCTTTTTTTATTTGTGGCAAAACATAAAGATCATAAAATATCGTTTTTAATGTTTCTATGATTAATTTTAAGTAATGTGAGTCCCATTGATCCCAAGATTGTTCGTGAACCTTATCACTCGTCATCTGTTGAATATGAGAAAGAATGTCAAATAATTCTGCGTCTGAATTAGGATATTTCTTCTTCAAAAATTTAATTCGATCCTCATAATTTTCTCCTGATATTTCTTCTTTTACTAACAGCTCATAGATTGCTTTCCTCATACAAGCAGAAGAACCAGTTAAAAAATTCATTTTTAAGCAGCCTTCAGCTTCAGTAATAAGTTCGCGAAGCAATCTTGGTATTCTATCATCTAGTACGAAAAAAGACGTAGGAACAGAATAAAAAATATTTGAATCTATATCTTCAATCTCCTCATCAAATTTATACTCCATAATATTCCCAAATGAATTATAAACTAGAAGACGCTCAAATGATAAATGCATAGAAACATTATCACAAGAACTGCAACTAACAAAATATACATAGCATTTCTTTTCTGAAGTCCAATCAAAATGATAGGAATGGATAATTCTATACTTAACATTATTTCGATTGCAAAATGGACAATTATAAACCTCTCTATCTATGAAATATTTCTTATCTAGATGAGACATATCAGTCATTTGAATATTCCTTTAAAGAATTAATTAATTCTGTATATGAAATTTTGAGATCATCAATTTGATAGTTTAACCTTTTTCTTAGCTCGTCAAGAATATTTATACCTTGTTGGATTTGGGAAAATAATAAGTCATCAACAGATTTTCTTTTCATAAGATCATTTTGCTTGATGTATGATAATTCATCTTTATTTTTAAAATTTATGCAAATTTCAAGATTTTGTTCAAGTTTTTTAATGGTAGCAGGATAAGGTGATTTAGTTAACCCCCTTGTGATTCTATTTATTGTTGACTGCTGTATTCCTGAAATTTTAGCCAGATCATTTTGGCTAAGTCTGAAATCTTGCATTATTTCAAAGAACAATTTCTTCCATTTTGTATTTATAGTGGCCATTTTAAAATTCCCAAAATTTATCTGTATTAAATTACAGAATCCTACACAAATGTGGTTCAAGTTGTGGTTCAAGTTCTTTGAAAATTTGATTGATGCGCAAAAATTAAAGGTTTCCTGTTTATCCGAAGTCTGATGCTCTATCCAGTTGAGCTACGGGCGCATTTTTATGAGGTAAAAATAAAGATGAGGAAACGTATTATCAATAAAAAAGCCGCATATAAAGCGGCTTAATTTTTTAACAATCTTTCCTAACATCTAATTCAAAAAATCTTTTGGATAAGTTTTAAGGTTATGTCCGAATTTTAACTGCTCTTCCATTCTGCAAGACCAGACAAGCTGCCCGTTCCAGACAGTAATGTCTGGGCACCCATCGCACATACTTTGTCTTCCGTCCTGCATAAAATCTACCGGCTGAATTATCATCACAGACTGATAATGGAGCCGCTTGAAAATATTCAGTGGATTCTTATAAAATTTGAAGAAAGCTTTCCTCAACCTTTTATCCAACGCTCCCATTAAGAGCATACTTTTTCCTTTTCTTGTCCATTTCGGTGCTGCATAAGCAAGATATTTATTATGGAAAAGGTGATAAAACATCTGAACCATTTCCATTCCTTTTCTACCAACGTAACCATAGATTTTTTTCTTTGTACCTAACCGACCGGTTAAAAGCCACTTGAATGAGTCTGGTTTTTCAGAACCATTCAGATATGCACAGGGATCAAAATCAGGATAATCCTTTCTTATCAACTCAACTACTTCAGGAGCTTTAATATCAGCACGTGTGACAGGGTCTTCATTATAAACTAGTTGACTCATATCAATTTTCTGCGGACCAAGATAAAAATCATAATCTTTATTGTTTACTGCGCGATAGAGAATGAACACCATTACATTAACAATATCAATATTTTTATGAGCCCATTTGACCATCTCAGGAATATATTTCATAGTATCTTCATAAACTGTAGAATTGAAAGCGCAGGAAATGTTTCCCTCATCAGCGAGCATTTTTGCATAGTTATATCTTAATTCGTTCAGCTCAAGTTCATTTTTATCTTTCCATTTAGGTCTGCCTTGCTTGCTATCTATGTGAAAAGTAAAACCAAAAACGCCGGCTTTTTTAAGTTCGTGAAGTAATTCTTTAGTCAAAGCCAATCCGTTAGTATTAATGATCGGTTTCATGTTTCTCTTTTTTACTTCCTTAACGATTTCAATTATATCCGGGTGTGTAAGTGGATCACCCCCTGCAATCGAAACTCCATCTGCATTTCTTAATCTCACGAATACATCCAGATCAGCTTTTACCTCCTCAATTGTCTTATGTCCATCCTTTTCATTTAGTCTGTAACAGCCTTCACAGGATAGGTTGCACTTTGAAGTCGGCTCGAGCCACGATATAGAATTATCTGTTAGGTTCCAGGGAAGACGATAGTAATCGAGATGATTTAAAGAATTATTTGTCATTATTACTCCGGATAAAACTAATATTTATTTAGTTAAAAGTACAATAACAAAAATAATCTTATTTTCAACATTTGACAAAGCAAATTATGACATTTTGATTGGTAGTTTTTAACATATTAGAAGACTCAAATTTGTTGTGTTATTTACATTTTTTGATATTGGTTTTCAACTTAAATGGTAGTCGGATATTATTTATATAGTTTCTGCTTTATTGCTTTAAGGGTGATTTTTAACTACATTTAATATGAATTTAGAATTAAGGGCATAATATGAAATGGGTCCTTTACATATTTTCCTTCCTTCTGTCATTTCAAACTGCTTTTTCACAGTCGCAGAAAGTCTTTGTACTTAATGCTGATTGTGCAATTCATCCCGCCTGCGCTGATTATATTCATTCCGGTGTAGAAAAAGCAAAAAAAGAAAATGCTGAATGTCTGATAGTAAGGCTTAATACGCCCGGAGGTTTGTTAACTTCAACCCGCCAAATTGTAAAAGACTTTCTTGAATCACCAATTCCAATAGTTGTATATGTTTCTCCTTCGGGTTCGCAGTCAGCTTCTGCAGGTGTGTTCATTACAATGGCTGCAAATATTGCAGCAATGGCACCCGGGACAAATATAGGTGCAGCACACCCGGTTTCATTGCAGGGGGCACAGGATTCTGTAATGATGGGAAAGGCCACTAACGATGCTGCCGCATTTATAAGAACTATCAGTGAAAAAAGAAAAAGAAATGTTCAATGGGCCGAAGATGCTGTGCTAAAAAGTGTTTCAATTACTGAACGAGAAGCGTTGGAAAAAAATGTAATAGATTTAATTGCAAAGGATATTGCTGAATTATTAGAAAAAATAAATGGAAAGCAGGTAGAAACAAGTCAGGGAATGAAAATTATTAATACTAAAAATGCAAAAGTAATATATATTGAAATGACGCTCGCGGAGAGAATATTAAGCATACTGAGCGATCCAAATTTTGCATATATACTTTTAATGCTTGGCATTTATGGTTTGTTCTTCGAATTGTATAATCCTGGTGCAATTTTACCCGGCGTGATTGGAGGTATTTGTTTAATTCTGGCATTTTATTCATTGAGTACACTTCCGGTTAATTATGCGGGATTAGCGCTGATAATTTTTGCTGTTGTTCTTTTTATTCTTGAAATAAAAGTAGTAAGTCACGGAATCTTGTCTATTGGCGGAATAATTTCACTGTTGTTAGGTTCAATGATGCTTATTAAAGAAGAATCAGTTTTAGAAGCAATGGAGATTTCAATGAGTATAATTATTCTTATTGTAGTATTAACAGCATTGTTTTTTCTTTTTGCAATTGCTTTTGCTATAAAGGCACAAAGGAAAAAACCTGTTACAGGATCTGAGGGATTAGTTGGAGAAACCGGTATTGCATATTCAAGCCTTAAACCTAAGGGTGAAGTTAAAGTTCACGGAGAAATATGGAATGCAGAAAGTATAGATGGAGAAATAAAAAGAGGTGAAGAAATTAGAGTTACCAAAATCACTAATCTCAAATTATTTGTAAAAAGAATAGATAAAAATTAAATTTTTTGGAGGAAGCTATGCAGGATTTTCCGGTTTTTATTAGTGTTATTATTGCTTTTCTGGTTATCGTAATTGCCAGTGCTCTAAAAATATTACGTGAGTACGAAAGAGCAGTGATATTCAGGCTCGGAAGATTGATAGGTGCTAAAGGGCCAGGAATAATTTTCCTTATCCCGATTGTTGATAGAATGGTTAGGGTAAGTCTGAGAACCGTAGTAATGGACGTTCCTGAACAGGACGTTATTACCAAAGATAATGTTTCGCTAAAAGTAAATGCTGTTGTCTATTTTAGAGTTGTGCAGGCAGAGAAAGCTATTGTTGAAGTTGAAAATTTTCTTTTCGCAACTTCTCAATTATCTCAAACAACTTTGAGAAGCGTGCTGGGACAATCTCAGCTTGACGAATTGCTGGCAGAAAGAGAACGAATAAACCAGAAACTCCAGATGATTATCGATAGCCAGACTGAACCGTGGGGAATTAAAGTCTCAAATGTGGAAGTGAAACACGTCGATCTTCCACCAGAGATGCAGAGAGCAATGGCCAAACAAGCTGAAGCTGAACGGGAAAGAAGGGCAAAAGTAATCCACGCAGAAGGTGAATTCCAGGCAAGCAAAAAGTTAAAGGATGCAGCCGATATTATTGCGACCGAACCAATCGCTTTGCAGTTGAGATTTTTACAAACTTTAACTGAAGTTGCATCCGAGAAAAATTCAACTACTATTTTCCCTGTTCCTATTGATTTACTTACTCCATTTTTGAATAAAGGAAAGAAAAAAGATTCTTGATAAATTTAAATGTTATTTTGAAATCTTTTAAATAAGGGATTTGATTAGTAACTTATTGATAAAATTAATTCAGGAGAATTAAGATGTTTAAACATCTGATAATTATAATTGTATTATTAATCACTTCTACAGTTAGCGCTCAAAGTGATTTTGCTGTTGGTTTAAATGGCAGTATAAATTTTCCAACCGGACAGTTCGCAAATTTTAATACCGGTGGGGGAGGAGATATTCACTTTTTGTACCTTTTAGGTAATTCAACAATCTTATCCTTTGCTGTTGGTTATAATAATTTTAGTCTGGATGTAGATCGATTCAACGAAAAGGCAAAGGAATTAGGTATAAATGCCAAATTTGATGTGGACTCGAAATTTTCAATTATTCCAATCTTGCTCGGAGCTAAATGGTATTTTCTGCAATCAAAAAAGCAAAATATATATTTAATGCTTGAAGCTGGAATTTACAATTACAAATTTACATTTAAAGGAATGGCCAATTTAATTAATCCCGGAGGTAATGGCGTACCGATTGAATTACCAGAATTTGATGAGAAAGGAACAAAGACACTGCTTAGAATTTCTGTTGGTTATGTGTATTTCCTGGGCAAGCACTGGTTCGTAGATGCATCAGTCAGTTATATTGTTTTAACGAATGCATTTGCGGTTAACGAACCGGTCAATCCGGAAGATCCTGACGCAATCTACGGAGTAGTGGGAACATTAAACTATATCTCTGCTTTGGCAGGTATCAACTACCGTTTTTAATTTTATAACATGAGATAATTTGATTACACATTGTAATCCAGAGTAATTTCCTTTAATACTTCAATTTGCCTAAAGAAAAACAAGCACCTCACAATATCATTCTAGGTTTTAAAATATAAATCAAATTTGAATCAACTTTGTTTGAATTAAAATCATTATTGAATAATTTTGATTTGAATTAAAAACATTTAAATAAATACTAAAGTAAAAACATGACAAAAAATTGCACACTTCTAATAATTATGATTCTATTGAGTATTTCAACTTTTTCGCAAAGCCGATTCAATGCTGGCGCTTCTTTTAATATAGGTTTCCCGGCTAGTTCATTTTCAAATATAGCGAAGACAGGCATTGGAGGTTCAGCTATTGGCGAATTTGCATTTAGCAAGCAGGTATCTGCTACTCTTACAGCATCATATCAGAATTTTCCTGGTAAATCAGAGGGTGTTGCCTACCAGGGAAAAGTGTTAGACTTTTCTGTAAACTCAATTCCTGTTATGGCTGGGATAAGATATTATTTCTCAAATGAATTCTTCGGAACGCTAGAAGCCGGTGTGGATTTCTTAAGAGTGAGCGCTGATATCTACGACGTTTACAATAATGAAAAAATATCAACAGATTACCAATCAAAATTTGGTGGTGGTATAGGAATTGGATATCGTTATATACTTGCTGAACCTTCAGTGTTCGAGCTTTTGGGCAACTACCAGTTTGTTGAAGATGATTTTAATTCATTTGCGATTAAAATGGGAGTATTAATTTTACTCGATAACATTTAAGGTTCTTCATGAAAAATATTTTATTAGTTTTTCTTATCCTGTCTCCTTTATTTAGTTATGCACAAACTAACCGTGAGCAAGCTCTTACAAAAGGAGGCTGGTCAGGGGGTTTGGCAGGTTGGGTTGGTTGGGAGAATTATGATGTTTCTGAATCCCTGGAAGGTATTTCTTCGAAATCGAAAGTTGATGGATTTAATTTTATTTTCAGTTCGAGGAATGGAAGTATTGTTGAAAAAAATGGAGTCTTCGGATTTGATTTTCAATGGCGGGAAAAAACGAGTACTACCAAACCGGATCCAAATCCTGATAATACAAGTGAATATAAAAAAGACAAAGAGTGGTTTATAGGACTTTGGGCAAGATATTATATCCCGATGGCTGGTAATTTCGCAATGTTTCTGGAAGGTTCTGCGGGCTATGCTGTTTTCAATCAAGTAAATGAATCCAATAATAATTTGGAGAATATTCACGGAAAAGTTGAAAGTTTTGCTAATGGTTTTGCCTATAATGCTGGAATCGGATTCTCGAATTTTGTTTCTCCAAATGTTTCATTCGAAATTACGGGAAGATGGGAAGGGGGAAGTTTAAATGGAAATAAGGAAAATTATGATGCAACAAAAAATGAATTAAACGTGAAGCTTGGAAATATTTTTATCCTTTTTGGATTTCAGATTTTTTTAAGATGATACCGAAGTAAATAAAGGAGACCACCTGCAAGCAGTCTCCTTTTTTCACCCCTCACCACATTATATACCACACTAAGCCAGAGTGGTTATTTAAACATCTTTTCAATTTCAGATTTTGATTTTCGAATACTTGAAATTGAAACAATGATAAATAATATGAGTCCTGCTAGAATGACCCCCAATAATAAATAAGCTGCCATAACATCCCTCTAATTTTTAATCAGAAAGTTCAACCATTATGCCATTTTGCTTTTAATAATTGGATTTATAATAGAGTATAATTCTAGCTAAAAAAAAAGATGTGTATCTAATTGGATTCCAAAATGAGAAATGTATCAAAAAATACATTTGAATATCGTTGTTTTGCTGGCGGAATGAAATAGGTTTAATTTTTATTCAGAATTAAAGGTATACCGTTAAGAAGATAGATTCGACCTGAATGTTCGTTTATCCAATGGAGAGGTTTTACGTTACCAGTATTTTTTTCTTTAACATTTATCCGAACAACATTTGGTCTTTCCTGAAGATTAATTACAGAATCACAAAATTCTTCGGGCGAAAGGCAATGCGAATCATCTAATACTACATCAAGAATTTTTTGACGGTTGATAATAATGTTCCGTGCCTGAATCTGATTAATAAGAGATGCTTTGTATGTTACTGTTACTTCAAAATTTCTCATTGTATCGATTAAAATAAATTAATTTTAATTTAATATCACCATCTTTTTTGTTTCAAAATAGTTTGCGGCACTTATTTTATAAAAATATATTTCACTTGGATGGAATATTCCCATAAACCCTCTTCTAAAAATATTAAATGATGAGCAAAAATAGAAGTGAGGTCCGATTTCAATTTTAAGATAAAGATTCTTTGACTTTGGCGCTTAATAACTAATTTCCAAGAATGATTTAATTACCATCCATCATTTTGTAAATTTATGTTAATTTTTTCCCTTGGCTAAGCGTAATTATTCAGTTAAATTCGCACATCAAAAAGTCAAATCAAATCATTCCAAATAAATATGGGAGCAAATTGTGTTGAAATTTAATCCATTATTGATACTTGGCTTTTTTTCTGTACTTTTATCTTGTATGAATGCTCAGGAAAAAATTCTGCCTTATCCTATTTATCAGCATAAGCTGGCAAATGGGCTCAATGTAGTTACTGTACCATTTGATAGTCCCGGTCTTGCTGCATTTTATATTGTGGTCCGTGTTGGTTCAAGAAATGAAATAGAATCTGGAGTTACCGGTTTTGCTCATTTTTTTGAGCATATGATGTTCAGAGGAACGGATAAATATCCGAGGGAAGAGTATAACAGAGTTCTGAAGATGACCGGTGCAGGTGCAAATGCAAATACATCTTTAGACAGAACAATTTATCATATGACTGGAAGTGCTGATTACCTTGAAAAAATGTTTGAAGTTGAAGCTGACAGATTTATGAATTTGCATTATTCAGAGCACGACTTTAAGACCGAGGCTGGAGCCGTAAAGGGAGAGTATACTAAAAATTATGCAAGTCCATACCAGCAGATGTACGAAAACCTGCTGAATACTGCTTTTGATGTTCACACATACAAGCACACTACAATGGGCTTTTTCAAAGACATAGTTGATATGCCTAATCAATATGAATATTCACTTAAGTTTTTTAAGAGATTTTACAGACCGGAGTATTCTACCATTGTTGTTGTGGGAGATGTTACCGCTGAAAAGGTAAATGAGCTTGCTGAAAAATATTTTGGTAAATGGGAAAAAGGAGATTATTCTATTGAAATTCCTGTTGAACCAGAACAGAAGGAAGAAAGAAGTTTTCATTTGCAGGATGGATCAATACCGCCATATCTGAGTATGAACTATAAAGGACCTGCTTTCAGCGATACAAAAATGGATATGCCCGCTCTCGATGTTTTAAATACAATTCTTTTTTCACAGAATTCTAGTCTTTATAAAAAACTTGTAGTTGAAGAACAAAAACTTAGATTTCTAGGTGGTGGTGCAATGGACTCCCGTGATCCATACCTTATAACCATTCAGGCTTCATTTATCAACAAAGATGATTTTCAATATGTTAGAGATGAGATTACAAAAGCAATTGATGATATTAAAAAGGACGGAGTTGATCAAAAGCTGCTAGATGAAACTAAATCAAATTTAAAATACAGCTATGCGATGAGCATTGACAATCCGGATGCAATTGCAAACTCAATCAGTCACTATATTTATCTTACAGGAGATCCTGAATCTTTAAACAGGTTGTATGATCTTTACGATAAAGTTATAGTTGATGATGTTAAAATGGTTGCTAACAATTATTTTGTCGATAGCGGTTTGACTATAGCTACAATATCTTCTGATGAGAAGGGAGGGGTAAAATAATGAAGAAATTAATTATTTCACTATTGTTAACAGGTATGATAATGGCACAGGAAGTTGTTGAATTAAAGCAACCCAACTCTGCAAAATTAATTGTAAAATTCATGTTTAAAAACGGTTCCATCTGCGATCCTCAAGGAAAAGAAGGATTAACTTATACAACA
>JAPHUI010000286.1 GCA_026193755.1 Ignavibacteriaceae bacterium
ATGAGCGTATGGAATTTTTCTAAAATCGTAGTAATTGATTCTTCCACCAATTCCAAGCACAAAACCATCATCAGTATTATATTCAAATGGAACGAGAACTCCGTAATCCCTGAACCTGTCTTCAACCGGTGGTTCATATTTTTGTTGAGGATCTTCCGGCTCATGAAATCTATCTCTATTGAGGTATGTTCCTTCTAATTCAATAAACGTTGTCTTTTTACCGGAATCATAAAATTCCGTTTTGGTTTTTGTACAAGAAATAGGTGTAAATCCCAAAATGTATCCGTCGACTGAGGAACTGTCAATAAGTTTGTCTTTACCTTCCCCACCTTCTACAATAACTCTGATTCCTTCTTTTACTTTACCAAATACTACTGCTACATCATCTTCTCCTAATAAATGCAGCCGAACTTCATCTGTTATATCGTTCTTAAGAACACGATGATAAATATGCGAACCAGTTTTTTCACCTGAGACTTTATCCCTTTTATATACTGTTATCTCTGTAACGAAATCATTTACCCTATTAATTTCTGCATACTCGTCTTGATCAGTACAGTAAACATCAACATACTTTGAAACCCAGCTATAGAACTCATCAGATGCAATTTTAAGCTGGTCTCTTCTTGACTTTAATTTAGATATAAGAAGGTTACCTTCCTGTTGGAAATATTCATTTGGCATTTGTAGTACTGCAGATTCTATAACTTGATCATTAAGTGCATTTTGCATAAAAAGAGCAACGGAATCCCAAACAGGTTTATCGAGTGAGCTAAGTAATCTTCTATCTAAATGTCTACCCTCCCAGGTCATATCCAGCATGCTTGGCATATCATAATCGAAATGCACCATTGATGTGATTGCAATAGTCATTATTCTTGGAACTAAACCATCGTAGAGCGGAAAAGCGAAGTCTCTATCTTTTGGAATTGACTTCCAGATTCTCTTTTTACCTTTTTTGTATCCAGCCCAATTCCATTGGCCTGCATGTCTATCACGATCACCGATTAATATATCAAAAAATCTTGCTTTCAGGAATTCAGCCGCATCAACCTGTTCATTAGTATCTTTCTGAAGTTTCTCATACAATTTAAATGTATTTATAATTTTATCGGCATGCGCAAAATTTAATGAATTATTATCGTAGTCCTCCGGATCTTCTTCAACCGTACCTAATAAACCAGCAAACTCACTTCTGAATTCGCCAAGTAGCTCATCGTCAGGCATTAAACATAATATGGGTTTGGAGTTTAGTATCCCGACTTCATCCATTAATGGCGCAACTACCAGGCATGATGCGGGATTAGTCACACTTACCTGATCCTGCATCGCATCGGCAATTATAGATTCCTGGAAATCAGGTGGAAGGCTTCTTCTAACATCTTTATCAACTGAGCGAAATTTATATTCTTTACCATCATTACCTATAAAGTGCAGAGATTTTGTCTGGAGACCACCACCTTTTTTAGTTGGAGTTAATCCACCCGCAAATTTATTAAGGTTCAACACAGGAACTTTAATGGGTGTAATCCACAGGTTTCTCCAATGATCACCAGCAAAAAATCTCTTAAAACCACTTGCTTGATATTTTCCGGCAATTACAATTTTATATCCTTCGAAGGATTGAAGTGTAGTATCCTGAGCTAAAGACAGCGTTGATGAGAATAGTAAGCAGAATAAGATCAGAAGTATTTTTTTCAGGATCCGTTTCAACTAAAACCTGAGTAATATTAATATCTAAAATCTTATTGGACAAGAATAAGAATATATATTATAAAAAAAAATTTAGAAATATAAGAAAAGTATTATTCCAGTGGCAAATTCATACGCTGTAAAATTTCCTTAAACCTGGGATGATCATGAATTTCTACCCAATACTTTCCATTGATAAAATTCAGTCCTCCCAATCTCTTATCAATAGAATTATTAAGAAGATCAAATGCTTTGTCCATTTCACCTAATCCAGTATAAATAATTGCTAAATCCATATCAATAGGAGAATCCTCTGAATCTTGTAACTTCAGTTCCTCTAAATATTTATTTGCCTTATCACTTTGACCAAGTTTAGCATAAATATATCCTAAACCAGAAAGAGCTTTTAACTTATAAGGAGGGTTATTCAAATTTTTATTAAAAATTTCCAAGGCTTTTTCATATTGCGCCGACTTCAGATAAATCCATGCAAGACTATTCCAGGTATCACCAAACTCAGGATCAATTTCACTGGTTTTCATTAATTGGTCAATTGCACTATCGATTTGATTATTATTAAAATAAGCAAACGATAAAATATAACTTACCGGCGCATTCAAAGGATCCAATTGATAAGCAAGTTCACCCTCTTTTAGAGCCTTTTTATGATATCCAAGAGTTGATAAAAGCATAGCGTAGTACTGATGTGTTTCAGCAGAATTAGGATTTATTTCAAGCGCTTTAATAAAACATTTTTCAGCACCGTCCCAGTCCCAATCATTAAAATACTTGACCATCCCATGAGAAATTTGTGAATCTACAAGGGAGTCATCAAGATCAATTGACATCAGGGCGTAATCTTTTGCTTTAGCATATGCGATCTTGTTTGCCATAAAACCAGCAGCACCTAAATAGAGATAACAAGCTGATAATCTAGCATAAGCAAGTGCAAAATCGGGGCAAATTACAGTGGCGTCTTCAAAATATTTAATGGCCTTCAAAACAAAATCCGGTGCCCATTTATTCCAATA
>JAPHUI010000148.1 GCA_026193755.1 Ignavibacteriaceae bacterium
CTGTAACAGAGGTACCGGGAAACATTGATAATCAAATAAACATAGGATATAACACAATTGATTTTATGAAAGTTGAAACTTCCTATGGCACTGATCAGGATTACAAGGATTTTGTTAATGCAGCACATCAACTTGATCTTAAAGTTATACAGGATATAACTCCTAATCATACCGGCAGAGAGCACCCCTTTGCTCAAGAAGCGTTACAGTATGCCGATTACTCGCAATACTGGAATTACTATCAAAAGGAATTTATTCCACATAACGATAATGGTTTAGGTCAGTGTGTAACTCCTCCGGGAATTTACTATTACTGTGGATTCAGCGATGCTTTGCTAAATTATGATTGGCGCGATCTTGATGCACGCACTTATATGACTAATGTTTATGATTACTGGGTTAGAGAGTTCGGTATAGATGGTTACCGGTTTGATGTTTATTGGGGTGTCCATAGAAAATATGGCGAGAATAATATGGGTTCACCGGTTAGGACTTCTTTGAAACATATTAAACCGGATATTCTACTTTTAGGTGAAGATGACGGAACCGGAGTAGGAACCGAAGTACTTTATGCAGATCAGAATGGCGGTTTGGATGCTAGTTATGATTTTGCAATGTACTTCAATGCAGTTCGTGATTTTACATTCACTCCTACTGGAGTCAATACACTTCACTCAAGATTGAACAACAATGGATATTATCCCGGAGAGAATTCATACTTTATGAGATTTATGGAATCGCAGGATGAAGATCGGATAAGTTATGTCTATAATTCTTTCGAAAAGACTATGCCTATGGCAGCTGTTATTTTCACTGCACCGGGAATGCCGATGATGATGAACGGGCAGGAAGTTGGATGGGGTAAAGGACTTGGACAGCCAGGTGAACCTGATTTAAATGTAAGGAGAAGAGGAATAATTGATTGGAACTTTGCTGGCAGAGATTTACTAACTCCGCATTATCAGAGGCTCACACAAATACATTCCCAGTTCCCGGCTTTCTCACAGCATAAACTGGATACAAATGGGGACGGTCAGGTTAACAGCCAGGACGAATCAGATTTTGACCGGGTTGCATTAGCAGATGGAATTGTCTATGCCTTCTTAAGACCATTCACGGACTCTAATGGTTTATCGATTGTAAATTTCAGCAACAGCAGCAAATCGGTTACTATGGATTTAACAACTACTAATCTCAAATTTGCCAACGGGTTTGATCCTGGTACCACTTATTGGGTAAACAATTTATATAGTGATACCAGTTTCCAGATGCAAGGAAGTGAGCTTGCAGATTTCAGTGTAACTTTACCTGCCTATGGTTCAGGTATTTATACGATTGCAACCGATGAAGAAGCCGTAATCTTACCACCTATTCCCCCGATTGTTTCAGTCGGAAGTGAAACTGCGTCGGTTCCAAATAGTTATGTTTTATTTCAGAACTATCCAAACCCATTCAATCCTTCAACTACAATTCGATTTAGTATTATTAATCCTGATGTTGTAAAAATTAAAATTTACGATGTGCTGGGTAGGGAAGTAAAAACTCTTGTAAATGAATTTAAGCAAGCTGGAACTTATGAAATTCAATTTAATGCTTCCAGTTTGGCAAGCGGAATTTATTTATATAGGATCGAAAGCGGTAACTTTGTCCAGACAAAGAAGATGATTTTGTTAAAATAGTTTTTCATTTCTTTATTATAGGGCGATCATATGATCGCCTTTTTTATTTGGTCAGAATTGCAAGCAGCACTGCTGAAGCTGATGCAACATTCAACGATTCTGCATTACCAATCTTTGGAGCGCAGATTTTTTTATCACTTAACATTTCAAATTCTTTTGAAGGTCCGTGAGATTCACTGGAAAGAATCAATATTTTTTTCTTCTTGCAATTGTATGTAAAAATATTTTCACCTTCCGTATCTGCACAAAGAATTTCGAAACCATTTTCTTTAAACCTCAATAATGATTCTGCGTTAACTTCTTCATAAATATTTACATGAAAAACAGACCCCATTGATGCACGGATAACTTTGGGGTTTGTAAAATCAGCAATATTCTCACTCAGGAGGATATTTTTTATCCCAAACCAATCACAGTTTCTGATTATAGTGCCAAGGTTTCCGGGATCTGAAATATTATCAAGCATAACAACTAATTGATCATTAATTAATGATAGCTTAGCTGAATTAAGTTTAGGTCTTATAAAAACAGCAGCTATTCCTTGCGGAGTTTTGGTATCAGATACCTTTTCAAATTCCTTTTGTTTTAGAGTTATCATCTTTTGTTTTGAAGTCGAAATCTCTTCAACAATTTCTTTATTCTCCTCAAGGAATTTATTAGTTATAAATATAACTTCACATTTATAGCTACTGTTTAATCCTTCTAAAACAGACTTTTTTCCCTCAACTATAAATTTAATTTCTGCTTTTCGGAATTTTTTAGTTAGAAGGAATGAATAGTACTGAAGTTCTTTTTTTGAGATCATAGCAATGTGTCGTAATCCTGCTTCTTTTCTGATTGCTGTCCCTTATCAAGTTCCTGCAAATATTCCCAGGAATAAATACCGGTGTTGTGTCCATCCTTCCAGGTTATCTGTATTGCATATTCTCCAACCGTTTCAATATTTCCAACCATATACATTTCTGGAGTTATCATTTTTTTTGCAGGGGGACGATAGGTTTTAAAAAGAACTGTTTCGCCTTTACATGTTGCGCAAGGACATTCGTCCCTCAGGTACTTTAAAGTTAGCTTACTAATACTGTTATCTTCCCAGGTAATTTTTAGGAATTTTTTCTCACTCACTTTTATACTTTTAGGAATCATAATTGCTCCGAAAGGTTCATTTTTCTGCTTCTAATTTTACTCAAATAGATTTTACCATTCAATTAGTCTTATATTATTAATAAAGTGTTTACTATTTTTAAAGAGGTAAAAATATTTTGGGACTATTAATTTTAATTAAATGAGCATACTTTTTGTCGAAATAGCCATATTTATGGTTTCTGTATTCCTCACAGCATTTCTTACAGCAGCTGAAATTGCTCTTGGTTCTTTTGGGGAAAACAAAATTGAAGAACTTAAGGAGAAGGGGGACAATATCTGGCATATGTTTTTAAAAGTGCATAAAAACACGGAACCTTATTATGGCGCAATTCATTTGATGTCAACTACATTTTTTATTTCCTCGGTTGTCGTAGGATTTCTTATTGGTGCAAAATTGATTAACCCTGCCATTGCCGAACCTAACACAGGATTTTATTCTGACCCTGTTAAATTATTAATTTCATTTTTATTAGCAGTAATTTCTATCGCCTCAATTCTTACGATATTCAGCTTCCTGCTGCCGAAAGCAATAGGATTCAAATATTCTGAAAGTTTGGGAAGATTTTTTATAAAGATTCTTATCCCGCTGTCTAAACTCTTTATTTTACCTATAAGTTTTTTGAATTTTATCAGCAATTTTATTCTTTTACCTTTTAAAGAAAGAACAAACTTTTCTCAAGCGAAACCCTCAGAAGATGAAATATTGGATATAATTTCTGATGGAGTAAAATCAGGCGCAATTGATGAAAAAGAAGAAGAAATAATAAAGAATGTAATAGAGTTTAATGATTTAAGAGCGAAAGAAGTAATGGTTCCTCGAACTGAGATGATTGCTGTGGATATAAATGAAAAAAATGAAGATTTATTACGAAATATTATTTTAAAGGGGCATACACTAATACCCGTTTTTGAAGATTCACTCGATCATATAATCGGGATTCTTCATAGCAAAGATGTTGTTCGTTTACTACTGGAGTCAGACTCGATAGCATCAATAAAGAAACTTATAAGACCAGCCTATTTTATACCAGAAACAAAGTTGATATCAGAAATACTAAGTGAAATGCAGAAGCGTGGTGAAAGACTGGCAATAGTATCAGATGAATATGGTGGGACTGAAGGAGTAATTACTATTGAGGATATACTTGAAGAAATCGTTGGTGAGATTAAAAACGATTCAGTTAACGCACAAAAAAAATATTACAAGTTTCCTGATAATAAATACTTTGTACTTGGTTCTATGCAGATTGACGATTTTAATGAAGTCTTTAATATAACTCTACCAGAATCTGAGGAATATAACACAATTGCCGGATTTGCAGCAGAAAAATCCGGAAAGATTTTAAGTATTAATGAAATAGTAGAATTTGAAGGAGTAAAATTTGAACTGATTAAAAAAATACGTCAGAAGATGGTTCAATTTAAAATTTATTCTGATGAGGCTGAATTCAAAGAAAAGGAGAAAGGGGAATAAGGAATAATATTTGTTGGGGAAATAGAAAAGATAATGTCATTTGGATTTTTCTAAACAGTATTGCCATACTAAATCCAATTATATTATTTATTTCATTTAAATATTATTAGATAAATATCTTTTCTATTGGCAAAAAGTACATATGAAAAAAGCATTAATTAGCTCCGTAATATTACTAATAATTCTTGTTTACTTTTTTTACCCTGAGACAGTAATCACATTTCCACCTGGTATAACTGCTCCTGACCAACCAAGGCAAACAAATTTAACAACTAAAAAAGAATGGACCATAGAAGATTTCAAAATTGAAGCACTGGCTGAATATGAAATAAAAGCAAGAGTACTAAGTCGCAATAATTTTTCACTTGGTATAGAAAGTGAACTCTCACCATTCGATCTGGCACTTGGTTGGGGTCCAATGTCTGATCAAAGTGTAATTGATAAAATAGATATATCACAACGTAACAGATGGTATAATTGGTATTCGGATAATCTTCCAATTCCCAAGAAAGAAGTTAGTTTGAATAGTGCAAATGTCCACATTATCCCCCAAAATGAAACCATAGAAGAAAAATTTGAAAAAGTTTATAAAGGTAGCTTGGTTGAAATGAAAGGTTATCTTGTAAAAGTAACTAAAGCAGATGGTTGGCGTTGGATAAGTTCTTTAAAACGTGATGATACGGGAGGTGGTTCGTGTGAGTTGTTTTGGGTTGAGGAGATAAATGTTTTGGATAAATAGCTACTAATTAAGTAGCATAGTCCTTGTTTGGATAAATAGAAAATGCTAATTTTGCGTCACAAAAATATGCTGGTGTAGCTCAGTTGGTAGAGCAGCTGATTTGTAATCAGCCGGTCGGCGGTTCGAATCCGTTCACCAGCTCTCTCAAGTAAAGCCTTGTAATAAAATTCATTACAAGGTTTTTTTATTCCTACCCAATAATCTTATTTGTCAAATACCAAATTCCACAGTGCGAATAGATATTAAAAACAAAGATTCTGATTCCGTGTAAGAAGTGGATAACTAATTATCAGTGGAGTATTATCACACATCAGTCGTTAATTTCAGATTAACACACAATTGGACGACCATATTTAAAAACGGTCATACAAACCGTTTCCCCTCCATTAGTTAAATACACTTCCATAAATATTATTGCTTCTTTTATCAAAAGGGGCGTAAAATTATTGAATGAAGTTTCAAAGGTAGTATTATTAAATAACTAAAAGTTGTAGACGAGCTTAATTGAATATCTGGAAAATTCGTTTTCTTCCTTATCACTATTGGAATGAAATAATTTTCACTTTCTTACTTGCCAATCGTTAACCATTAGTTGCTAATATTAATTAATTTTTGGATATTAATAATAGTAGTTCTGCCCCTTAGGAGAAACGTTTAGAATACTGTTACTCTTATCTTTCTTCCAGAATATTGTGCTTCCCCCAAGGTGTAGAGTGGATTGAATTAATTATTCATTTATTTCACTCATTAATGAGGTTTCAATGAGACTTATTTATTTAATTACCGCAATAATAATCTGTATAGGTAACCTTTACTCACAGGTAAATTTAGATTCAGGGCTTGTAGCCTATTATCCTTTTAATGGAAATGCCAATGATGAGAGTGGAAATGGCAATAATGGGATAGTTACAGGAGCTGTTTTAAGTTCAGACAGGTTTAACATTATAGAAAGTGCTTACTCATTTAATGGCAATGGAGATTTTATTGATATTGGTTTTCTGTCTCAATTAAATGGAAGCTTAGAGCTAAGTATATCCATTTGGGTGAAAAAAGATAGTGCGAATAGGCGCGAAGGCTTTATTGGTAAATGGAGAACTGCTACTACCAATGATAATGTGTTTTTATTATATAACAATGAACCAGTAAATTTTAATAAACCCAGGCTGGTCATACAACTCCATGATAATTCAATTGCAAAGTTAGCTACTCAAAACTTTGCACCTGTAGGTGACTGGTTCCATTTAGTTGTAACTTGGCGAAGTTCCGATGGCTTCTTTGCAATCTATATGAACAACATATTAGAAAATAGTGTCTTTGATGGTCAAGGTAAAAGCCTCTCTTATCATGAGTTGTTTCCTGCTAGGATTGGTCATTGGGGTGCTCCAGAGCTTGGTGAAGATTATTATTTTCTTGGTAGTTTAGATGATATACGAATTTATAATCGTGCTTTAACAACGGATGAAGTTGATTCACTTTTTAATGAACAACCATCACCTAATTACATAAACTCAACAAGTTCTAATATTAACTCTGAATTTGCATTGAAACAGAATTATCCCAATCCCTTCAATCCTAACACTCAAATAAGATATTCCATTCCACAATCATCTAATGTTGTAATTAAAGTGTTTGATATACTCGGAAACGAAATAGAAGCATTGGTTAACGAAGAAAAACCCTCAGGCACATATGAATTAAACTGGAATGAAGTCAATTTACCGAGCGGGGTATACTTTTATCGAATTCAAGCAGGTTCTTTTATAGAAACTAAGAAGATGGTTCTCCTTCGTTGAGAATTTCAGCAGATAAATTTTGATGTAGTAAATGAGTGGTATATGAAATTCAAGTTAAAATTTTATTTTTCATTGGCTTTAACGTTATTTATGTTGATATATTTAGGACAAATAAACGTTCTTGCTAATGGTTTGTCTCGTCCTTCAGAGAGTAAAGTGGTAATTGATACTATTGAAAACTTTGATGTTGGGGAGGTTCAGCTTCAATCGTATTCCGACGAGGATATCGATCCTGATATGTGGTCACTTGACAATACTATTACTTACAATAACTCACCCTATTCTTTAAAGTTGTTTGGCAATACGTGGAAATTAGAGGTCATTAATCCAATATCGATTGACTCAGGCGATGTATGGCAGGTATCAGCTTATATCGAAGAAGTGGCTGAGATTCAAGGTTTTGGGATAACAGATTCCATAAATACCTTATTGTATTCTTTTGCAGGAACAGAACAAATAGACCCTGAAGAATGGATAACTGTATATCAGGGTGCATTCCCAAATGATGTATGGAATGAGTTTCAGCTTCCCGTCGCAGATGATTGGTTAGCAAGGTTTGGATACTTACCTATAGTGAAAGGAATAATATTTATAAATGATAAAGACTATACATCCCAAGGAATTTCTTACTTCGATGAGATACTTGATATAACCAACTCTTTACCTGTTGCACCACAGGTTGAAATAAGTTATACACTCGGGAAGCTCTATAAAAATATTAATGGTCTCACAAGTGTAGATGTTGAATTCACAAGCAATGTGTACGATCCCGACAGTGAAGAACACGATTATTTCTGGGACTTCGGTGATGATTCCACAAGTACGGAACGCAATCCATCCCATACATTTATTGTTGAGGATGATCACGATTATACAGTTCTGTTAGATGTTATTGATGAGACCGAATTACATGGAAGAGCAAGCTGCCAGATTTCTGTTGATCCCGGACCAACAACTTTCCCCATCACAATGAATTTTGTTGGCGATATTATGCTTGCCAGGAGAATCGAGGATTTCATTAATCTATATGGTTATGAACCAATCTTCAATCCAACTTCTCCAATGCTTGGTGAAGCTGCTGATATCACTGTTGTGAATCTCGAATGTGCTTTAACAGATCAGGGTACACCTCATCCAACAAAAGCAGTAGTGTTCAGGGGTTCTCCGGAAAATGTAGCTGCATTAACATATGCAGGTATTGATGTAGTAACCATAGCGAATAATCATATTATTGATTATGGTTTGGAGGGTTTACAGCAAACTCAATCTGTATTGAGTGAAGAAGAAATAACTTTTTTTGGTGCTGGTGCTAATTCCTACGAAGCCATGCAGCCTGCTTTCTATCTTAAATCCGGAGTAAACTTTGGATTACTTAGTTCAAGCGATAGGACAGGTCAGTATAACAACGAGCAGCCATACTTGAATGCAGGATTTAATAAACCAGGATTTGCTAACCTCACCGAATCGAATATTGTTCAACAAATTAATTCGGTAAGAGATATTGCTGACCTGATAATTCTTGAAATGCACTCAGGCAGTGAATACTCTGTATCTCCAGAAGATTGGTTTGGTAAAATAATACTAAATGAGGATCCGGATGCCGATGAAGATTATTCACCGGATTTAAGAGCACCGCTGGAAAGCGACATTGAAACACGCCACTTCGCAATAAACCAGGGCGCTGATTTAGTTATATGTCATCATCCACATATAATTCAGGGATTGGAAGTATATCAGCGAAAATTAATTGCTCATTCACTTGGAAATTTTGTATTCGATTTAAATTATCCTGAGACTTATCCAACTGTGATTTTAAACTCTAAAATTAATGAAACAGGTTTCTATGAGTACAGTATTATACCTGTATATATTGATGATTACGTTCCTGTTAGAGCAAGAGGTGAACTTGGATTATATCTATTAGATGATTTGGCAAAAAGATCAAAAGATTTGGATACTTACCTGAAAATTGATAGAGATAAAGTGGTTGCTGAAATAATATTAGATACAACGATGTTAAATCCTTGCCTTGTTCCAACTTCAGCAGAACTGGTTCTAGAAGAAGAAAACGGTAATTGGATTTCCGAACCAATATTATTAAAACGGGAAGGGAGTATATCTTCCATTGATCAGATAGATCCGTTGGGTAATTGGCAATACCGACTGGGGAAAGAATTAATATGGTTCGGCAACTTTGAAGATGAAGGTTGTACACTTTGGGATATTAATCACCCGGATGAATTTTTCGATACGACGGAATCATATACCGGTAGAAGGTCACTTTGCCAGAAGCGCTTAACCGGGCTTACTCCATTAACTACAAATTTAGAGGATAGAATAAAGTTATATCCCGATACTTCCAACTATACTTTACATGCTTATATAAAAACAGAGAATTCTCTTAATGCCGGAGTTATTATTCAATTTTTTGAATCACGCAATCAGATTTATCCCATAGGAATCGAGGATTTAGGTGCAGAGATAAGTGGAACAACGAGTTGGTCATTTTATAACAAGAAATTTTCACCACCCAGTAGTACACAGTTTATGAATCTTAGATTGCGCAGCGAGTCACCCGATTCCGGCGTAGGCTACTCATGGTTCGATAATATTGGATTGATAGAATGGACTGATTGGCAAGAATATAATCCCGCTGCAGACTTTTCAATTCCAAACGATTACTATTGGTTACAGCTTAAAATTAATGATGAGATACTGAACGCAACAGTAAATTATACTGAGATAAAATTTGCAGATGTTGTAACGCAACTCAGCGATGAAGCAACGTATATACCTAATAAATTTGTTCTTTACCAAAATTATCCAAATCCATTTAATCCTCGTACAGTCATAGAGTTCTCATTACCAGAAGATGTGAACAATGTAGTACTAACAGTATATGATATATTGGGACAGAAAGTAATCCAATTGGTTAAGGGAAATTTAAAAGCCGGCAAATACCAATATCAGTGGAATGCAATGTACCTCTCTAGCGGAGTTTATTTCTATCAATTGCAAGCTGGAGATTTTGTTGAAACTAAAAAGATGGTGTTGATGAAATAGATTATAGTTCCTTTTAACATACGTCCCCCATCAATGAAAGCCTGCCTGACAGTAGGCAGGTTGGTGGGGGTTTTTAATTATATCATTTGTTTTATTTTCAGATCTCAATTTGCTGAGAAACGGTTTAGGCAACCGTTCTAATTA
>JAPHUI010000409.1 GCA_026193755.1 Ignavibacteriaceae bacterium
AACGCGATCTTTATTGATGCTTTAGAAAAAGCCAGATGACGTTTTTTAAGAATATAGAATGCACTGATACTTATAACAAGAAACGCCCCGGCAAGCCAGGCACCGGAAAGTACATGTAATAATCTATCAACCGAAGAAGGATTGAATACTAATTCCCAGAAATCTGTAATTTCTGCACGGGCGTTAAGTCCTTCGCCAACAATATGAAAACCGGCAGGTGTCTGCATCCAGGAGTTTGCAACAACAATCCAGATTGCGCTGAACATTGCACCGATTGCAACCATGATAGTTGAGAAGAAATGCATCGGTGGTTTAACTTTGTCCCAGCCAAAAACAAGTATCGCCAGGAAACCGGATTCGAGGAAGAAAGCAAAGATACCTTCCGCAGCGAGCGCGCTTCCGAAAACATCTCCAACATATCTTGAGTAAGACGCCCAGTTAGTGCCGAATTCAAATTCCATCACAATACCAGTTGCAACACCGATGGCAAAAGTCAAAGCGAAAACCTTCACCCAGAATTTGGTCATCTTTTCATAAAGCGGATTTTTTGTCTTGAGGTAAATCCCCTCCATAATTACCATAATAACACCAAGTCCAATACTTAATGGAGGATAGATGTAATGAAAGCCAATGGTTAGTGCAAACTGTAAACGGGCAAGAAATTCAACGTGCATAAATAAGCCAAATGAAATGTTTTAAATTCACTTTGAAATTTAAGTATAAATCAGAAAGTAATGAGTGAAAAAAGAATTACTCCGGAATGTTTTTAATTCCTGTTCGTTTTGCAAAATCCGAACTAAAATTCCTGATCAAATCAGCCACATCCGAACTTTTAGTAGATCGCTCAAGCGTGTCAGCCATTTTCAGGAACATCTGGTGAAAGTGTATCTTCATATCTTCTATATTCATATCTTTGGTCCAGAGATTGATGCTGTAAGTCATTTTTTCTTTTTTATCCCATAAAGAAAGCATGATAGTTTGTGTTTCTTTCTTTCCGTTAAAGCCTGCTTCATCAGCACGCCATTCAATTTTTTCTGCCAACTTTTTATCATCTAAAGTGATGAATAAATTTATCTGCGATTCATTCGACATTATAGCTGACCTTTTATTTAAATCAATATTTATGATATTCGGCAAATCCTTCTTTTACGATCAGGTCATTTATATTTACAAAATTACCTTTGGGTTCCTCAAGCCATATTTCTCTGAGATACCTGCCATATTTTCCTTTCGTATCTTTTATTGTTTGAAGGACTATTTCTTTGCCGTCAATTTTAGAGCGAAGAAAATCCCGGGATTTTAATCCTTTGGCTTTTTCACTTCCTCTTAATTCAGGAGCGTTTATTCTATTCAGTCTTATTTTTTCACCTTGTATCCATGTATGAATACCAAGATCAATATCCACGGTACAGGTATCGCCATCATAGACAGAAGTTACTTTTGCTTTGTAATGATATAGAATAAGCTCCATTTTTTACCTTTCTCTTTGTAAATTGATAATTATATTTCCAGTAAACATTTATAAGTTAATTGAAAATAAACTCTTTGCCAACCAGATTATTATTACTCTTAATACTTTTTATAGCAACTCCGCTTGCTGCGAATGCACAATTAAGAGTTGCCATTGGTGGTTCGGTCGGCGGTGGTTTTTTAAAAGGTAATTCCCCTTCTGTTGGTGCAGTTACAGCAAGTCTGTTTCTTGAAACCAATACAGTGCTTTTTGAAGAAGTTTACCCAAGACTGGGAGTTATTATTGCAAAAGATTTTAATGCAATTATCCCGAATGTTGATAAGCCTTATTTCCCGTATGTACAGGGAGTAACATTTAAAGGAGTAACTACTCAGAATTTTGACGAGGGCTATTTCCTGGAAGAAGGTGTTGGATTGCTCGCGTTAAATGACAGAACTTTTAGCGATACTGATGACTGGAATTACGGTGTTGTGCTTTCCATAAACGGAGGATTTGATTTAAGAGGATTTAATCTTGATGGATTTAAATTAGGTGCCGGCGCCGAATATGGAATTACATTTACTAATGCGCTACCTCAATATTCTTCTATACACCTTTTCGTTAGTTACACTTTTTAATTA
>JAPHUI010000274.1 GCA_026193755.1 Ignavibacteriaceae bacterium
CATCGTCTGAATTAAATGATTTTGTAAGCATTGATCCGATGACAGGTGCAGGAACGGTAGTAGGATCAGTTGGTATGAAACACATTTTAAGTTTAGCTTACATAGATGAAATCGTATTGGGAGTTGAAGATGATGAAAATAATGTAAACATTCCTACAGCGTATTCATTAAAACAAAATTATCCTAATCCGTTTAATCCGAGCACAACAATTAACTTTTCACTTCCTGCTGAGTCAGATGTGAAACTTGTTATTTACAATATGCTCGGTCAGGAGATTACTACACTTGTTAATGAACAAATTCCTGCAGGAAATCATTCTGTTATCTGGAATGCAAATAATTCAGGCGGAACGCAGTTAACAAGTGGAATCTATTTTTATAAGTTGACTGCATCAGGAACAAACGGTAGCAAATTTCAGGATGTAAAGAAAATGATTCTAATAAAATAAAATAGAACATTTGTTTCATTTAATCCCTCCGATTTGTAATTTGTCGGAGGGATTTTTTTTGCTAATTCCTATAAAGGTATCAAAAATATATTTTTTAACTTCTTTGGAAGATGTAAAATGAAAACCTTCAAAATTTTTCTTTTCACATTTAACTTTCTCATTGCTTCTTCACCATTATTTCCTCAACTTGACTCTGTTTACTATCAAGGTCCGTCGCAAGGTAGTGTCAGCAGCGGTGCAGTACAAACGACAGATAACTTTTCCAGTAATCCTGTATTTACAGGAGGAGAACTGATTTCTGTTCCCCTGGTTAATTCTGATAACGGTCAAAAACAGAATTTGTTATTTGGCTGGGATGCTTCTAAACTTCCCGAGTACAGATATATTGAGGATAACCCAAAAAAGTTAAATAGTTTTGGTAACGGTGGACAGACAGTGGTGTTGAATAGTTTTCCCGGAATAGCCATGACAAACTTTATTCCACCCGATCCCACTATAGCTGCTGGTCCTGATCATATTATCATTTGTGCGAATAGTACTTTCAAAATATTGGATAAAGAAGGGAATGTGCTTAAGTATATACCAGCAGGTGGTTGGTGGTTTCCTGCCTGGCCAAATGAAAATGGAGATCCTCAGGTTATTTTTGATCATTATGCAAATAGGTGGGTGCTTGTTTGGATGCAGTATAATGCAACAGCTCAGACTGCAGGAAATTTAATTGCTTATTCGGATGATGAAAATCCACTGGGAACCTGGTATATGTATCGCCTGGACACAAAAAAACACGGAACAGTTCAATCTAATACCTGGGGAGATTATCCAAAAGTTGGCTATGACGAAGAAGCTATTTATATAATGACACGATGCGTTCCGTTTGCTGGCGGATACGTCAATTACAATAAAATAAGAATTATAAATAAAGCTGAGTTGTATTCAAGCAATGGTGGACCGCTCACTTATACTGACTTATGGGATATACGTACACCTGGAGAGGGAATTGCAGGTGATGTATTAGATTGTATAAATCCGGGGATATGTTATACACCCGGTAACGGTGGCTGGTTTTTTTGGGCAATGGGTATCTACGGTGGAAATCAGGTATCAGCGGATTTTTATTCGTTATATAAAATTGTCAACCCTTTAACTACTCCAACAATTCGCGGTAAAGTTTTACCGGTGCAGCAATATTTTTCTCCTCCGTTAGCTAATCAACTTGAAGGTGGATTAGGAATTGAAACAATAGGTTGGATAACAAAGGGACCGGTAATCAGAGATGGGTATCTATACGTTGCACACGATATTCAGAATTCAACAAACTCTAATTATTCTTCAATTAAATATTTAAAAGTTGATTTAAATACATATTCAATTGTTGATAATATAGAATTTGGAGCTGAAGGATATTTTTATTTGTTCCCGGCAATTACAGTAGACAAAGATCATAACGCTGCGCTCACTTACAGTCGTTCTGCTGATGATGAATACATTGGAGCGTACTTTTCAACTAAATATGCTAACGATCCTGATTTAGGTCCCAGCCAGCCAATTGCAGAGGGACAGGGTAACTATGTTTTAACTTATAGTGGAAATATAAACCGCTGGGGAGATTATTTCGGAATTTATCTTGATCCCTCAAATGAATATGACGTCTGGACAATAAGCGAATATGCTGCCGCGGCTAATACCTGGGGAACATATGTTGGAAACATAAGAATGGCACCTTACCCGGGTGCACACGCTTTTCTGCACCCTAAATCAGTAGATTTTGGCGATGTGGAAATAGGAACAACTAGTTCAAATTATTCAGTTGTGCTTGCAAATTATGGGGACACAGGCCTGGAAATTTCAGACATTCCTTTGTCTGTGGGAGATTTTAATCTCGAGTCAAACTTAAATGTTCCATTTACATTACCATCATACGATTCTGTCACAATCGAATTCAGTTACTCTCCAACAGTTTTAGGAGATACTACTGTCTTGTATAACTTTTCTTCCAACGATCCTGAATTTACAGGAATAACAATGAGAGGGAATGGTTATAGGATAAATCAGGCTATTGAAAAAACTATTTATGCATGTTCAGGAAGTCAAAATGATGGAAACATTATTACGATTGATCCTGCAACAGGTGCAGGTTCACTTATTGGACAATCTCTGTTTTCCGAAGTAAAAGGTATTTCGATAAATCCTTTAAATGGAATAATATATGGATTGGTTGCTAATGCTGGTAACGCAGATATTATAAGAGTGAATGCAGAATCAGGCGATTCTTATTTATTGTTCAATGTAAACATCCCATCAGTTGCAGACATTGCGTTTGATACTTTGGGTACTTTTTATGCGATTAGTATAAATGGTGATCTATATACAATTGATCTGAGTAATGGTAATATAACTTATATTGTAGATGCGGCGGGTAGCTACTCTGGTATTACATTTCATCCGCAGACTAACGAACTTTGGGCAACATCGAGAGCAATCCTGCCACCGAACAAAGATGCTGTTTTCAAAGTCAATTTATTAACTGGTGACACAACTATCGTTGGCCACACTGGCTTAAACCAGCTGACTAACGATCTTGTGTTTGGTGAAAACCTGAATCTTTATGGAATAGTTGGTACGTCTTCCGCCTTGAATGATTTTATAAGCATAGATCCTTTAACCGGAGCGGGAACTATTATTGGCTCGGTGGGAATGAAGCATATACTCGGATTAGCATACATTAATTCAAGCCCTACAAGTGTAGAAAATAATAATGACAAATTACCAACTGAATATGTATTGATGCAGAATTATCCGAATCCATTCAACCCAAGTACAAATATTAAATTTGCTATTCCGTCAAACGTTAAAGGTGGAACTTCAAAAGTAACTTTAAAAATATTTGATATTCTTGGAAGTGAAGTCGCAACGTTAGTGAATGAGGAATTATCAGCAGGAACATACGAAGTTGAATTTTCCATCAAAGATGGATACACTTCTGGTGTATATTTCTATCAGTTCAAAGCTACAAATCCTGAATCAAATTCGGGAAAAGGTTTTATCCAAACAAAGAAAATGGTTCTTATTAAATAAATTATAAATCCAGTTTTTATTTTATACCCTCTATTTTTATCTTGGAGGGTATTTTTATCGTCTATATTGTTCCCATTTCTATTCACTAAATCAGAGGAGAACTGATGAACAGATTTGCTACCAACCTTAAAAACTCAATATTAATTGCAGTATTATTTTTTTGCGGAATGAATTATCCGCAGGATGATCCGAATGTTGATAATACATTTCATCTTATTCGGCAACCATCCGTTTTACCAAACTCTCCGTTAGGAAGAGAGATAATAACTTCTGATGAAGGTTTCGATAATTTTTATCTTGGAGTTGATTTTGCAGAACCTCATATTTCTGCAAATCCAAACAATCCCACTGAATATTTTAATGCGTTTAATACAAATGCGACGCATTACACATACGACGGGGTTGAATGGTTTTTCCAGGTTCCTGCTTTCGGCACAGTAATGCGAGGTGATCCCGTGACGGCATATGATAGTCTTGGAAATTTGTATTATGAAAATATGTATGGTTCTGGAAGCATTGAAGGATGTAAGGTAATTGTTTCAAGCGACAATGGTGCAACATGGTCAACTGCAGTAACTTCTGTTTTCGGTGGTGATAAAAATTGGATTGCTGCAGATCAAACGAGTGGACCATATGCAAATTATGTGTATACAACTATGACTGCTGGAAGTGGCGTAGGTCATTTTGCGAGGAGTACAGATTTGGGTGTTACCTGGCAAAATACTTTTAGTCCTTCTACTCAATCACTACCAGGAATGATGGTTGCTGTTGGTCCGAATACAATTGGAACAGATGTACCAGGTGGGGCAGTATATGTTGTTACTAATAGTGGAAGTGCATTTGCATCTGTTTATACTTTTTATGCCTCCACTAATGGTGGTCAAACATTTTCTTTAAAATCTTCACAGGGCTTCGCTAATTATGTTGGAACAAATGTGAATGGGAGAAATTCAGTTGAAAATATGAGAACAAGACCATATCCATTTATAGCAGCAGATAATAGCTATGGCACTTACAGGGGAAGAATGTACCTGGTTTATGCCTCTAATACTCCGGCCGGAAATGGAAATAAACCCGATATTTTCTGCCGGTACTCAAATGATCAGGGAGCAAGCTGGTCCTCACCTGTTGTTATTAATGATGACCCGAACACAACTGTAAATCATCA
>JAPHUI010000091.1 GCA_026193755.1 Ignavibacteriaceae bacterium
AATTGAATCATTGATATGGGAAGCTGCCGTTAAAGATTACGAGCTGAGAACTTTAAAGTCACAGCTAAACCCTCATTTTATGTTCAATGCAATGAACAGTATCCGCGCACTGATAGAGGAAGACCCTGAATCAGCGAAGGTAGCAATAACAAAACTATCCAACATACTTCGTTATTCATTGCAGATGGAAAGGATGGAAAGGGTTCCGCTAGAGGATGAAATTGAAACAGTAAAAAATTATCTCGATCTGGAAAGAATCAGATTTGAAGACAGATTAAATTATAAATTAGATGTTGATAAGGCTACTGAAAAAATAGAGATCCCGCCGATGATGATACAAACACTGGTAGAAAATGGTATAAAGCACGGCGTTTCTAAACAAACTAGAGGCGGCGAGATCAAGTTAACATCCAAAGTACTTTCGACAGAAAACGGATCAAAATTAAAAATTGAGATCAGGAACAGTGGTCATTTCAGTGAAGAGCAATTGAAAAACTCTAGTGGATTTGGTGTAAGCAACACTAAACACAGGCTCAACTTGCTCTTCGGTGAAAACGCAAATTTTTCTATAAAAAATGAGAACGGGGAAACCGTTCTTGCAGAAGTTGAAATTCCAATCCCGACGATATCGGAATAAATCAGATTTAACACCATTGCGCTAAAATAAATCGGAGGAGAAAATGAAAGCTTTAATAGTTGACGACGAAAGATTAGCACGCACAGAATTAAAAAGACTGTTAACGCCTTTTAAAGACCTACAAGTTGTGGGGGAAGCAGTAAATGCAGAAGATGCACTCGAAAAAATAAATGAACTTAAACCGGACCTTATCTTTCTTGATATACAAATGCCGGGTAAATCCGGTTTTGAAATGCTTGAAGAACTGGATGCCGTTCCTATCGTTGTGTTTACAACAGCTTATGATGAATATGCTCTGAAAGCATTTGAGTATAACGCACTTGATTATCTTCTAAAACCGATAGAACCCAAAAGACTTGAGGAGACAGTCAACAAATTAATTGAAAAGGGTAGAAAAAGAGTTGCCATTGAATCAGATCAAGAAAATCTTACCGAGACCGACCAGGTTTTCGTAAAAGATGGCGACCGCTGCTGGTTTGTGAAATTAGAAAAGATAAGACTTTTTGAATCTGAAGGTAATTATGTACGGCTTTTCTTTGAAGAAAATAAACCGCTAATACTCCGCACACTAAATTATCTTGATGAAAGACTTGATAGTAAAGTATTTTTCCGTGCAAACAGAAAACACATCATAAATCTGAAGTGGGTTGATTCAATTGAGCCGTGGTTAAACGGTGGTTTGCTCGTCAAGCTGAAAGACGGGCACAAAGTTGAAGTCTCCCGAAGACAGGCTGTTAAGTTTAAAGAAATGCTGAGCTTGTAGTTTCTACTACACTGTCATTGCGAGGAGTGTAACGACGAAGCAATCTTTAATTTACAGATTGCTTCTCCCGCTAAAGCGGGATCGCAATGACATTCCGGAAATTAATTAAACAACTCCCACGCTAAACCAAATCTTATATTTCTCTCCGGCATGGGGTAATATGGAGTGATGTAATATTGGTTTCCGAATAAATTTTCCCAGATAAAATAAAAAATTGCAACCTTTTTTATTTCCCCTGCTAAAGTGAAATCGAGTTTGTTGGTTGGTTCAATATTAGTACCAACTTGCCAATAAGAATTAATCTTTCCAGTATAATAAAATTTTAATCCAGCTTTGAGATCCAGATTATCATCAAAAAATAGATCATTGACATATAGTCCACCAACGAATTGCCATTCTGGGATAATCCGGGAATGATTGAAATAATACGAGGTATTAGTTTCTACAAGTAGCATCCAAAATTTATAATTTAAAACCAATCCTAATCCTTTGACGTTAGTAGTTGGAATTACTTCCAATGTCCTTGGACCATAAAATATTTCTGGTTTATATAAATTATAATCAGTGTCAAAATACTTGAAGTCAATAAACAATTTATAATAATTGAACATCGCACCAGCTTCAAAGGAACGTGCATCTTGAGAATTATAATTTTCATAGCTCGAGATACCTAAATAAAATTTCAATTTATTCAGTAAACTATAATTTAAATCAATTCCTTTTCCAGTTCTGCTTGTATAATTCTTCCCTGGACTATTGTGCTTAAAAAATACTGATGCTTTGAAGTTATCATCAAACAGATAGAAAGAGAATATTCCACCTATGTTAAAAATATCCACATCTAAATTTTCATTGTTCTCGTAAGTAGTAATTCCATTGAAAATATTTTGATTTTTATCCTGGTAAGAATTGCTTTCATATGATGAAAATAATCGCAACGAAACAGAGTTAATCCTTTGGAAGTAATCAAGATTAGCTCCTAATACTTTTTCTTCTAAATCCCGATTAATATAAATACTATCCTGAAAATCTCTCAACTCATCAAGCCCATACCTATAATAAAGTGATAAATCCAATTTAGAATTATCAAATGGTTTGGCCAGTGTTCTTAAACCAAAGTTATGCTGAGTTACGCCAAGTTTCTGATTTGGATTAATAACTGGTGCAATAAAGGGGTTATAAAGATCTTTGTTGGGGTCGCTGGAGATTTTATTCAAGCTATCCAAATCAACGCCCCCGTTTAGCCCCTGCTTTTTACGAACATAATAGTATGAAGCGGATATGTTAATAGAATTCGATAAAAAATATTTTAGCTTTGTATTTGCCTGCCAGAGACTAAGACCGGTGTTTACAAAAGTTTCATCCTTTGATCTGTTTGTTAACTGGAAAGCAAGGTTCCACCTTTTTGCAACCCTTGCAGAAAACTTTCCGTCAATCATCGCTTCGCCATTCGGTCCTTCGTAATATTTTATTCGTGAATAAGGTTCCGTGGAAATAAAATCCCTTGTAATAAAATTAACTGTAACCGGATTGTTATAAGATCCGTATAAAAATCCCCTGGGTGAAGGAACAATTTCTATTGAATCAAGATCTTCACTCTGGACAAGGTTGAGATCAAGAGAATTTGTATAGCGGTTATTCATTAGCACCCCATCCTGTAGGTAGCTTATTGCGTTATTGCCCACTCCATAAATAAAACTTTCGTTCGGATAGCCGATAAAACCCAGATCTTTTATAAAATTGAGACTAAATGACCGAAGAAGATCCCCGGTGTACCGGTAGTTATCAAACAGAAATGTTCTTTTGTTAATAATAGTACTAACATCCGTAAGCGGCTCTCCCTGGATTGGGGCTAGTGTATCTTTTTGAGCCGACTCGGTTGTTTTAGTAGTATCAGTGACTGAAATTGTATCGACTACAGAAGTTATTGATGTATCTAACTGGGTTTGAATGTTTTGAATTGTTAAGGAATCGCCACTTTGAGGGTATGAAAGAGCAGAAAAAAGTATGAGTGCTGAAAGCTGCTTTAACATTAATTGTGCTTTGAAATAATTTTCTTCATTTCACTAAAATAAAATATAGAATTATGGATGAGCAAAAAAGTACAATAACAAAACACTTTAACCCACTAAATCCGCATCCTCATCAAGCCCTTTATTTATAGGGGTTTGGGAAGAATTTATTTTCAAAAAATATTTTGATTAAGGTAAATATTAATTATTTTAACGCTGTAAGTAACAATAATAATTTAATCGGAGGGATCACATGGCTAAATCAATGACGAAGGGTCAAATTATTGACCATCTTGCTAAGAAGACCGGAACTACGAAAAAAGTTGCCGGACAGTTTTTAGATGAGTTTGTTAAGCTCTCGTATAAAGAGGCTAAAAAAGATTTTGTTATTCCAGGGCTTGGTAAACTCACCGTTTCCCAGAGACAGCAGAGAATGGGAAGAAATCCTGCAACCGGAGCAACAATTGTAATTCCTGCAAGAAAAGTTTTGAAGTTTAGAATTGGTAAAGCTGCTAAAGATGCAGTATTAAAGTAATTCTGGCTTTTGATCTTTAAAGCGAAGGATGAGAAATTGTTCTTCGCTTTTTTTAATTAATTCTATGTTAAACTTCTAGTAATAAACTACACGGAGTGGTTAACATGCTGAAACATTTAAATAAAGTCTTTTTTGTTCTTTTATTTTCATTCGTCTCCTGTAATTTGCAGAACAAATCAGCAGAACTTAAATATTTCCCTGTTGATAATCTGAGCGGCATTATCACTCAATCAGGAATTCAATTTGATAAATCCGTTTCAAGTGATGGCAATGGCTCTATTAAAATTGCAGCTACAGGACCGGTTGTAATTCCGCTTTATTCTTTTAGCGATGTTAAGGATGATAACACACAAATAATTTATGAAGCAAACGTTAAATCTGAATCGCTCAAAGGGCAGGCTTTACTGGAAATGTGGTGCGTATTAAAAGACAAAGGAGAATTCTTCTCTAGAGGATTTGATTCTGTTATATCTGGTACAACAGATTGGAAGACAATCAGAACTGTATTCAATTTAAGAAAAGGTGAAATGCCCAACCAGATAAAGCTAAATATTATGGTAAATGGTATTGGTACTGTCTGGATTGATGATATCCATTTATCAAAGCTATGACTAATATCATTTACAAAGTTGAAAAAACTCTCGATCCTTCTGAATTCATAGATGTATTGAACAAAAGTACTTTGGGCAAACGAAGACCGGTTGATGATTTCGAACGAATAAAAAAGATGTGTGATAATGCAAACCTGAATATCACTGCAAGAAAGGACGGAAAACTTATTGGTGTTGCTCGTTCAATTACAGATTTTGTTTATTGCACATATTTGTCGGATTTAGCAGTGGATATTGATTTTCAAAACTTGGGTATAGGAAAGAGATTAATTGAAGAAACAAAAAAGGCAGCACCTCAGGCTAAAATTATTCTGCTCTCTGCTCCTGCAGCAATTAATTATTATCCTAAAATAGGGATGAAGAAACATGATCACTGTTTTACGCTTGATAACATCAAAGAGTTGAGATAAGATTATAACTGAAATTCCCAAAGAGAAAAGAATTTTACTCGGATTTTTCCCTCACTGATTAGTAACTTTGTCCAACAAATTACATTCAATTGTTCAAAAAAGATAATGAAAATATTTTATTACCTGCCATTCCTGCTTCTTTTGTTTTTCAGCTGCTCACAGAACCACTCACAAAAAATTCAGGATATTATTCAGCCGGTTAACCTTAAAGAAGGAATAGAAGAAGAAATTGTAATAAGCGATTTATTTTACGCGGAGAATTACAATCTTGCTTTTTCTCCGAATCCAAATGTAACGGTTAATTATGACTCTGCTAATAATATTTTAAAGATTAAAGTGAATGATGGTTTTACAGGATTAGACTTGCTTGAATTTACTTTTGAAAACCAGAAATACGAAATACCTTTCAAGCTACAACCGAGGAAAAAATATCACTTCACTTACAAACCGAAAGGCAAACCAAAACGAGTAAATCTATTCGGACAATTCAACAGCTGGGATCGCAACAGCCTTCCAATGAGTGATATAGAAGGTAAAGGAATTTACGAAATAAGCATTCCGCTTGATCCGGGCAGATATGAATACAAATTTTTTGTCGATGGTGCTGAGCTTATTGATCCGAAAAATCCGGTTAAAGTACCGAACGGTCTCGGAGATTTTAATTCTGTAATAATTATTGAACCGTCAAAAGAAGACAATATATATCTTCACTGTTTGAATTATCAGGCTGAAGACCAGGTAAAAAAATACAATTACTATTTTGAAGGAGCAGGACCATCAAGTATAAACGAGACAAACGTTGTTGCGCTTCTGGATAATCAGTTGGTCAATATCAATCTCATCAAAGTTAATGAGAATAAAATATCTTTACTTTTTCCGGATGATCTGATTGAGGGTGAACGATTATTGAGAGTGGCTGTTCGCACAGGAGATAAGTTTACTAATATTCAATCAACACGTATTATTGATGGCAAACCGGTTGACAACAATTCCCCTAAAAGCTGGCAGGATGCGATAATCTATTCAATGATGATAGATCGTTTCAACGATGGTGATTCTACAAATGACAAGCCGATTGTTCACGATTCACTTTTTAAACAAGCAAATTATAACGGCGGTGATCTAAGGGGAATCCTTGACAAAATTAATGATGGTTATTTTGACTCCCTGGGTGTGAACACCTTCTGGATTTCTCCTATAGTTGACAATACAGATAAAGCATACAGAGAATATCCACCTCCACACAGATATTATACTGGGTATCATGGCTACTGGCCTGTTTCATTAGAGGGTGTTGAAGAACACTTTGGAGATATGAAGCTAGCCAAGGAAATGATTAACAAAGCACATAATCATGGTATTAAAGTTTTACTTGATTACGTTGCTCATCACGTTCATGAAGAAAATCCTTTATGGAAAAATCATCGTGATTGGTTTGGTAAGCTCGATCTGCCGGACGGAAGAAAAAATTTGCGTCTCTGGGATGAATATCGCCTAACAACCTGGTTTGAACCATATATTCCTTCGTTTGATTATGTTCATTCAAAAGAAGCTTTGAAAACTATGACTGATAACGCTGTCTGGTGGCTGGAAGAAACTCATGCTGATGGCTTCAGACACGATGCAGTGAAGCATGTTCCGAATAAGTTCTGGAGACTGCTGACAAAAAAAATAAAGGAGAGAATTGAAATACCGGAAGAGACAAAAGTTTATCAGATTGGTGAAACTTTCGGAGGGTTTGATCTTATAAGCTCTTATGTGAACAACGGTCAGCTTGATGCTCAATTTAACTTTAATCTTTACGATATTGCTATCCCCGTTTTTCTTAAAAAAGAAAATTCATTTGAGCTACTTGATTTACAAATGCAAAAAACTTTCCAGGTTTATGGTGTTAATCATTTAATGGGAAACCTTGCTGATAGTCATGATAAAATCAGATATATGGCTATGGCAGATGGTGACTTGGAAATTAACGATGGAAAAGCCAGTGAATACGCCTGGAATAATCCGCCCGAAGTCGATCATGCTTCAAGCTACGAAAAATTAACGTTGTACCTCACATATATTTTAACAATTCCGGGTGTGCCGGTAATTTA
>JAPHUI010000459.1 GCA_026193755.1 Ignavibacteriaceae bacterium
ATTATTGATATATCCAGGATGGCTAATCTACCGCTTGTGAGAGAAGAAGAAAAATAGAGATTGGTTATAAAAACAAAATTCCTATCGTATAAGGTCGGGATTTTTTTAGATCTAAAACACAAATCTTATAAGGCAATTAATATAGTTGAGTATAATATTTCTACAATCAGAAAATAATAGAAAGGAAATGATATGAAATATTTTAGGATTTTCGGATTAATAATTGTGATTACAATTTCATTAACTCAATTAGGATTTGCTGTGCCGGTTGGATCAGCAATTTTTCATGATTTGGTTAACAAGTCAGATTCCATAAAAATAAAATCTCAGTCTAAAGAATCCATTAATATTCCTGAAGGAACGAGACTGATGGTAAAATTGGACAATCCTATTAATACAGCTAAAGATAAAAAAGGCTCTGTTGTTACCGCTGTTTTGGATATTGATTTAGTGGTTGATGGAAAAGTAATTGCACCTCAGGGATCGAAAGTATATGGAAAAGTTCTTGAATCACGTGGAGGCAAAATATTGGGAGGTCAGAAACTTATTGTTCAGTTCACTGATCTAATGATAAGCAACCAATTAACAACTATACTAACTGATCCTATAGGTGTAGAAACAGGTGCAGGAAATACAGTTAAGAAAATAGGAGCAGGCGCATTAATTGGATCAGCTTTCGGCGGTAGTAAAGGTGCAGGTAAAGGCGCTTTAATTGCCGGAGGCTTATCTATATTGGGTGCTAGAGGAAATCATATTCAAATACCAGCCGGTACTATTGCAGAAATTCCTCTACTGGCACCGGTTACCATTAATAATCCGCAGTAAATTTTGAATAAGAAGATTAAATATTCCTTAGTTCTTTTATTCTTGTTTATTAATATATCAGGCTGCGGTTCTGTATCCCAGGAATCCATTTTGATGAAGAATATCGAAGATGCTAAAATGAATTCTATGGAATTGAGTATGAGAATGAATGAAGTTGGAAGCAGGTATTCCCTGGAAATAGAAAATAGTGCAGACAATATTATTGCCGAAACCAAAGATGCAAGAATTAAAAAGAACGCCTTGCTCTGGAAAATGTATGGAATACCAGCATTATTGAAATGTATTTCAATTCAGGATCCACTTGCATCAGGAGTGGATACTTATGTATTTATTGCTCAAATGCGTCAATTTTTCGAAACCGGAAACGGAAAAAATCTTTTTGGTAAACATCAGCAATTAGCTGTAGATGCAGTTAAAAGAATGGAAGAGGAATTTTTTGAAATTGCCTCGGAGTTTAGGGACAGTGCACTAGTTACAAAATCCAATGTTGATGAATGGGTTAGAGATCACCCAATTGAAAATATCAGATTTAATAGAATAAGTACTGTTACCATCATTGCAAAAGAACTAAGCAGAAAAAAATTAGTTTTAACTACATCTATTGGGGATATGGTAACCTCAATTAATAATTTGCAGGATAAATTAACCCTTTACGCAGATTTTATTCCCAAACAGGCAAGATGGCAAGCGGAATATATGGTATACGAATATTTATCAGATTCATTAAAAGTAGATGTATTTGACAATGTTAATTCATTGACAAGTTCAATTGAAAGAATAAGCAAATTTATTAAAGATTCTCCAGAACTTATTTCTTCTGTTCAGCTAAAACTTATGCAGGATATTAACACACAAAGAATTGCAACACTTGAATCATTAAAAGAAGAAAGAGAAACAATTTTAGAAGCTTTAACTGCTGAAAGAATTAAAACACTCGAAGAAATTAATAGAGAAAGACTGGAAACATTAAACAGCATTGATAAGCTGGCTGATAAAAGTATTAATTCTTCCGGTTTAATGCTGGTTGATGTTGCTGATAAAATATTAATAAGACTCATTATACTGTTAGTTATAGGCTTTGTTCTTGGAATTGTTTATGTGCGGTCTGTTGGAGGCAAAGTAAAACCTGATTAACTATATTTTTTATTCTGCAACCGGATGTGAAAAGTTGAAACTTTGAAGCTGAAAAGACAAAAGCTTTTGGGAATGCAGGAATTTCAGTAACTCCCTCGATTGATCAGTACTTACTAGAACTAATTTAATAACCTTAATTTCAAGTATCTTTCAATACATCTAAAATTTGAAAAATGAATTTTGTGTATTTTTCTTTTGCAAAACTTTAATCAGGAGTAAAAATGAGAACAATTTGTATACTTTTAACATTTATGTTGTTATCGTATAACGTTTTGGCGCAAGGAATTTTAAGCACCGTCGGTGGCAAGCTATATGTTGGAATATCTGCCGGACCTAGTTTCCCTTTGAGTAGTTATGCAGATGATAATCCGCAGGATGAAAGATCGGGATATGCAAAGACAGGATATATGATAGAATTAAATGGTGGTATAAGATTATTAAACTTATTTGAAATATCAGTTACAGGATTCAGGAACTCAAACGGAACAAATCTTGCAAATCTTGTTAACTCAGTTAATGCTTCTTATCCAGGAAATAATTTTACAGGTGAATCTGGCTCCTGGGAAATTTATGGGATCTTAGGAGGAATTGGAGTTTCTTTCCCGCTACCTCAAAAATTCATAGCCGATATCCGCGTTCTCGGTGGATACCAAAATTCTTCATCTCCTGAAATTTCTTTGACCAGCAATAATCCAAATACATATTTCAAGATTGAAGGAAAAACAGTATCAAGCCCTGTATATTTCGGTGCTGCATCAATACGCCATCCAGTAGCTAATTCTTTGTATTTAAGTCTTGGTTTCCAGTATATCGGATCTTCTGCTAAATTTGAAAATGTTAGGACTACAACCAGCACTGATGGAGAAGTTAGTGAATCAACCATTTCATTTGATCGCTCATTGGATGCTTGGGGGCTTAATGTAGGTTTAAAATATTTTATTCTATAAAAAATATTCTTTTTTAAATTTATCTCTATCAATCAAGGGGGAGATCTTTGTTTACACAAAGAAGTTGGTGTTGATGAACTAAGAGAAGAAACCCCCTTTTTTAATCCCCTATCAATGAAAGTTGGTGGGGGTTTTTTATGTAGTTTGGTAACATTTACTACGTCAAAAACTACTTCAGTGATTTTTAAGCGCTTTATAAACAACAACTTACAGAAGTGTGAAACTGCCTCTTAATCAGCAGGTCACCTATGGGGAGGCAACTCCCCATTTAATCTTTCAACAACATTCCGCAAGTCATCACTTCTCAAGTGTGTAGCTTCCTGTTCGGAGTTAATTAAAATTTTATTGTGATTGATTCTATGCTGTTGAATCATTTCAATAGGGACTAAATTATTTTAATCATACATTAATTAATGGTACCAAATTGGAACCCTCAAGGTAAAATGTTTCGTTTTTTGACTGAAATCAAATATTTTTAGGTGTTTGAAAGAGTCCCTGACTCTCCGCAAATTTCTTTTAATTCCTTATGATTCAAAGAGTTAACAAATATGGAAAAACTGATTGTGCCATTTTTTTAACACATATATAGGATTTAAGGAATTTTTATGGCAACCCCAAAAGTAAATCTCAGGCAAAGAAAAGCTAGAAAAAGATTTTCCTATTTCGTTGATTTTGCAATTGATGGAAAGAGATTCCGCTTAGTAGCAGTGACGAATAAAAAATTAGCTCAAGAAGTATAATATGAGACTGAGAATAAATTAATACTTGGTCAATATGATTTTTTCACAACCCAAACAAAATCCACTTCATTAAAAAATCTATGCAATAATTTTCTATCGTCAGAAAAGAAACCAAATCAGACCCTCATCACTTAAAAGATATAAGAATTATCTTGATAAGTTTCTTGATTATATGGAGAAATTCTTTCCTGGTCCTTCTCTGAACATTCACTCAATTAAAACAAACTACGTGGAAGAATGTTTTATCTACTTTCTTGAAACTGAAATAACCAACGGTAAAAAGTGGGACCTAAAATAGTAAATGATTTAAGAACAATACTAATAAAACTATTAGATCTCTATTGGGGGGGCAGGTCATATATCAATTCACAAAAGTGAGTGCTTTGCTTCGGCTAGCTCTTTCAATTTTTCTTCTCCAACTTTAGGATATTTCAAATCAAGTGAAGCAAGGCTATCAATTATTGCAGCAGCAACTACAAGGCGTGTAAACCACTTATTGTCAGCAGGTACCACATACCAGGGGGAATTTTTTGTTGCTGTATTACGAATCATATCTTCGTAAGCTTTCATATAATCGTTCCAATAGCCACGCTCATTTATATCGCTTGAGGAAAATTTCCAGTTTTTATCCGGGTTATCAATCCGTTCAAGAAATCTTTTTTTCTGTTCATCTTTTGAAACATGGAGGAAAAATTTTCTAAGAATAATTCCATTACGGTTTAAGTATTTCTCAATATTGCGGATATCCTGAAATCGTTCATCCCATATGTATTTAGTTACTAACTTTTCAGGCAGTTTTTGTTTGTTTAATATTTCATTGTGTACTCTTACCACTAGTGTTTCTTCATAATAACTGCGATTAAAAATTCCAATCCTTCCCCGCTCAGGCAAACGTTTAATACATCTCCACATAAAATCGTGATCAAGTTCCTCATTTGAAGGGGCCTTGAAAGAAAATACCTGGCAGCCCTGAGGATTTATTCCGGACATAACGTGCTTGATTGCGCTGTCCTTCCCTGCTGCATCCATGGCCTGAAATATCAGTAAAAGCGCATAACGATCCTGAGCGTAAAGTTTATCCTGCATTTCTGCAAGAACTTCAATACCCCATTTAAGCGCCTCTTTAGCTTTTGGTTTATCTTCAGATTTAATACCAAGAGTATAACCCGGATCAATATGCTTTAAACGGAATTCATTACCATCCGAGATACGAAATGGCCTTGATAGTTTAGCAGCTCTTTTAATTAAATCTTTTTTCTTCATTAAACTTTCCTCTCAGGTTTTAATTATTTATTTTCCTTCCACAAGATCTGTTTTTTATTAAACAAAATTAAACTTAAATCAAAAAAAATTCTATCTAACTAGTCTTCTTACAATATATTTAATTTTGAAGTAGATATTTTTACTAACAGTTATACTAGTGATTACATGTTCAATTTTCAACGGATTTGCTAAGTCGGGAAAATACTTAAAGAATAGA
>JAPHUI010000117.1 GCA_026193755.1 Ignavibacteriaceae bacterium
ACTGTGCGGAAGTAACAATCGTATTTCCCTCTGTTAGCCCGCTAATCACTTGATAATACCCATCAGAATAACCACCGAGTTGAACTTCCTGAGGTTTGAATTTGCCGTCACCAAGTGAAATAATAACTATATCTTTCATCCCGCTGTGAATGACTGCATTTTCCGGAATGACAGGTTTCTTTCCAAGATCCTCACCTTGAATAGTGATGTTTGCAAACATTGAAGGTTTAAGTTCGCCCCGGTTGTTTAGTTCAATTCTAATTTTAACTGTTCTTGATTTTGGATCAAGTGTTGGATAAATAAATGAAACTTTACCATCGTAAGTTTTTCCAGGGAGAAAGTTGAAAGTAATTGATACTTTTGATCCAACCTTGACTTTTGCAAGCTCATATTCATAAATATCTGCCATCAGCCATAGATTGGAAAGATTTGAGATTTTCAGTAAAGGCATTCCCTCTGAAATTTTTTGTCCTTCAATGATATTTTTTTCTAACACAGTTCCGGTTTTCTGAGCAAATAGAGTTAAGTAAGTCTTAACTTCTTTCATATTTATTAGTCTATTTATTTCAGTCTCTGGAACTTCAAGCAATTCAAGCTTTTTCATCGCATTTTTCACAAGCTCATTACCACTTTGTTTTATGGATTCTAATGAGCTGCCATTTACTGAATTTTGATATGATAAAGCAGTAAGCAATTCCTGTTGTGCTGAAACAAGTTCCGGTGAATAAATCTCCATCAACTTAAATCCTTTTAAAACCTGCTGACCGGTATAATTAACATAAAGTTTTTCTACCCAACCATTTATTCTGGTTGTTACGATATACTCACTGGTTTCGTTTGTCGTAAGTACACCGTTAGTGGTAACGATTGATGAGAGTTGCTTCACTTCAACTTTTGCAGTTTTAATATTCATATTCTGCTGTACTTGAGGATCAATTGAAACAATTCCGGTTCCTGATGTTTCATCCTCATAAACAGGAACTAAATCCATTCCCATTTTAGATTTTCCCGGTGAATTATAAATTTCATTTGGATCCATCGGTGCACGCCAGTAAAGAATTTTTCGTTCTTTTTTCTGCGGGGAATCTGATTGACTGGTGTTTTTTACTGGTACTAATTTCATCCCGCAGATAGGACAGTTACCGGGTTCATCTGAAATTATATCAGGATGCATTCCGCAGGTGTAAAGCTGTTTTTCATTTAAAGTAATATCAGTGGAAGAACCACCTGATATAAATAAGAAGTAAACGGGTACGAGTAATACAACTGCTGTTATTATTATGATCAATATTTTCTTTTTCACTTTAATATCTCCTGTAAAAATTCTGTTCCTGTAAGGAACTCAAGTTCAGCAATTTCATTTAAGTAATCTGTCTTTAATCGATACAGATTATTTTCAATTGTTAGTAAACTATTTTGCGCATCAATCACATTTAAGAAATCCACTTGCCCAACCTGATAGCTTGTTAATGTAGTCTTCAGGTTTTCCGTTGCTTGAATCAATGAACCCTCTGAAATTAATTTTATTCTTTCCTTAAGTGAATTCAGTTTTGCAATTGAAGAACCAAATGAACTCCGTAACACCTGTAATGACATATTGTATTGCTCATCATAAAGTTTCTGCATCGATTCTGTCTCTTCCACTTTTGAGCTTACCTTTCCACTGTAATTAATAGGAATCGAGATTCCAACCATCACTGAAAAGAAATCTTCAAGTGGCGTGTTCGTAATTTCAATTTTATCTCTAAAAGAATATTGAAGTGCTAAATTGAAATTAGGGTAGTAATCGTATTTAGCAAGAGACTGCTTTAGCACTTCTTTTTGTTCTGCCTCCTGAATCCCTTCGAGGAATGGTCTGTGAATTTTTGAACTGTCTATTAACTCTTCAACTGTAAAGGTTTTGTAAGCAACTTCAGGAAACTCACCGGTTTGGATAGGAGTTTCCATCGGTCGAAGAAGCAAAGCATTTAACATTGCAAGCTGTGTACTTTCTTTGCTTTTCAGGTCTTCTATTTTTTCATTAAGATTTGTGATCTCTAGTTCAACTTTTAATAAGTTTTGCTGACTGGCAGTCGAAACGGAGTACTTTGTTCGCACTACTTCAGCAATATTGTTCAGCAAATTTTCGCTACTGTTTGCAATTGAAATCGCCTCTCTTATATAAAGCAATTCATCATAACTTTTAATAACACTTTTTCTTATTTCATTTTTTGCATCGAGGATCTCTTGTTCAACAATATCAACATCTTTTCTGTTTACATCAGCTTGTTCACTTAACTTTCCGGGGAAAGGAAATGCCTGACTTAGTCCAACAACTTTTCCAGTCATTGGTTCCTGCGTGAAAGAAAAAGAGTTGACCGGTAAGTTTGCAAAGCCCAGTGTCAGCATCCGGTCGGGAAGATTCGAGTTCTGCTCAATCCGGTTTGAAGCCGACAGCTTTTTCATTTCAAGCATTTTAAGTTTAGGACTGACATCAATTGCAATATTGATTAGATCCTTCAACGAATCTGTTTGTCCGTTCGAAAAAGCTGTAAACGAAATTGTTAATCCAATAATTAATATTCTGATTTTGTTCATCTTAATATTTCCTAAAAAATTATCTTATAAACCACACCGGGTTTAAGATTTTTGCTAGTTGTAAATTTAAAGTGCGGACACACTTATCCTGCACATCTTAGAAAAGAGAATTAGATAAGATTAAATCAGGAGGACGGAATTAGAAATATTTAATTCGGGATTGATTAAAAAAGGTGGAGAGGAATCGCAGTAAAAAGAATTCTCTAAAGGAAAATCTACTGAAGGTGTAATTAAAGAAACAGAATGAAATAAAATTAGTGTTGAGGTAAAGTAATTTATTTCTGATTTGTTAAAAAGAAATTCATCTTCAACTTTATTGTAAACAAATTCATCCTGGCAGCAAACTGGCTTATTAGAGGAAATGGTTACCTGATGTTCCATTATTTCTTGACTACAGCAGGACGGTTCGGTTTTTTCCATTTCAGTCGAGCACATTTCACATTCATTTACTGATTTCTTTCCCAACATTTCACAGTAATGATAAAACGCCGGCAGACCTGTAGTGGAAATGAAAAACAGAAGAATGAGACTGGCTATTTTAGTTTTCCTAAACATTAAGAGATTAACATATAAATATTGTTGCTAATAAGCAATGATAATGTGATAGAAACAAAGATAATTTTGTATTTTGCTTTATTGTGAAATTTTCTCAAAAGCAAACTACCCTTTCAGTTATTGAATATCTAAATCTAGATATGAATTATCAAAAAATAGCTTTTATTTCATCTTCTTAAATTTTATTGATAGCCAGAAGACGAAATAAACAAGAATCAAAGCTCCAATTGCAAATATTGTATCACCAAATGCTCTCATCCATCTTAAAGTTTGCATCGTACCGGTTTGCAAAAATTCAGAACTTCTCGCATACCAGTAACCGTATTGGACAGAAGCCCATGTCTGCATCAATCCAACAGGCAGCAAACTAAAAATTACCATTGCAAATAATCCGAAGTTGATCATCCAGAAAGAAAATTTTAATGGCTTCTCGTTCCAAACGATATCAGGTCTTATTGCCCTTAAAGTAAATAGCATCAGTCCGATACCCAGCATACCATAAACTCCAAAAAGTGCAGCGTGACCGTGAACTGGAGTTGTATTTAGTCCCTGCATATAATACAAAGCGATCGGAGGATTTATCATAAATCCGAATAATCCAGCGCCAAGCATATTCCAGAATGCTACAGCCACAAAATAATAGATTGGCCATTTGTATTTTAATACCCATTCCTTCGACCTTGAAATTCGGATATTATCCCAGGCCTCGTAACCCACAAAGATTAAAGGAACAACTTCGAGCGCACTAAATACAGAACCAAACGCAAGAGCTATCATTGGAGTTCCGCTGAAATAAAGGTGATGCAAGGTTCCGATAATTCCTCCGGATAAAAATATAGTAGCAGCGAGGAGTGCAGCTTTCGCCGTTGTTTTTAGGCTAATCAATTTTAACCGTGCAAACAAAAATGCAATTACTACAGTTGCGAATACTTCAAAAAATCCTTCCACCCAAAGGTGAACAACCCACCATCGCCAGTA
>JAPHUI010000293.1 GCA_026193755.1 Ignavibacteriaceae bacterium
GATAATCATCAAAATACTTTGGGAGATAATTGTACTTCCTGTCATAATACTGAATCATTCAAACCAGCGGCAAAATTCGATCATTCAACAGCTGCCTTTAAATTAAATGGTGCTCATCTAAAAGTTAAGTGTATCAGCTGTCATAAAATCGAAGATAAGAATGGAAAAAAATATCAGGCATTTAAAAACATTCCTTTCCAAAACTGTAACTCCTGTCATAAAGATGTTCACAAGGGTAACTTTGGACAAAACTGTGCAAGCTGTCACCAAACTTCAAGTTTTAAGAAAATTAATACTTCCGCATTCGATCACAGCAGAACAAAATTTCCTTTGATAGGTAAACATAAACTTGTCGGCTGCAACAATTGTCACAAGAATCCTTCCGGTTATAAAATGAAGTTCGCTCTTTGCACGGATTGTCACCAAGATTATCATAAAACACAATTTGTCGTAAATGATCTTACCCAAAATTGTGGAGATTGTCATAAAGAGAATGGATTCAGACCTTCGTTGTATACGGTTGAAATGCACAACAAAGCAAAATTTCAAATTACAGGGGCGCATTTAGCTACGCCTTGCGAAAGTTGCCACTATCAACAGAGTCAATGGAAATTTAAAGGCATTAGAATTGAGTGTATAAGTTGTCATAAAAATATACACGAGAATGAGCTGAAGCCAGAATTTCTGCCCGACAATAATTGCAGATTCTGTCACCAAACAGAAAGTTGGACAGCTATAAGTTTTGACCATAGTAAAACGTCCTTTCCACTACTGGGAAAGCATAAGGAAATTTTATGTGGATCGTGTCACCGGAAAAAAGAAAATGAGACAACATCAATTATTTTTAAATCGAATAAAAAGGAATGTGAATCCTGCCATAAAGATGTTCACTTTGGACAGTTTAAAGTTAATGAGGTTTCTGACTGCAGCCGTTGTCATGCATTTGAAAATTGGAAACCCGAAAAGTTTGATCATAGCAAAACAAAGTTTAATTTAGAAGGAGCACATGAAAAAGTTGAATGCGCAAGATGTCATCCGAAAGTTGAGATGAAGGGAAATATTTTTACAAAATATAAATTAGAAGAATTTAAATGCGCAACTTGCCACAAAAAATAATTTTTATTTTACTTCTATCGTTTTCGGCGCTGGCGCAATCGCCACATGGTGATAATTTTAATCTTGATTGCGGACTTTGTCATGAGGCAACCAGTTGGAAGGTTGACTTGAAAAAAGTCAAATTCGATCATAGCACAACCAAATTTGAGTTAGTAGGTCAGCATAAGGCTGCAGATTGCAGAAGCTGCCATACATCACTTCAGTTTTCTAAAATTAATTCAGATTGCATCGCCTGTCATACAGATATTCACCAAGGTACGGTTGGTAAAGACTGTTCACGATGCCATACTTCAAAAACCTGGATGGTTGAAGATATAAACGGTCTGCATCAGAAAGGAAGATTTCCGCTTGTTGGAAATCATTTAACAGCAGATTGTCAGCAATGCCATACTCGTTATGTTGATCTTTATTTTGAACCTCTGAATGTTGACTGCATAGCTTGCCACGAGATTGATTACAACTCAACACAAAATCCGAATCACGCTTCTGCAGGATTTTCAACAGATTGCCAGGATTGCCATGATCTTACTTCCGCCAGTTGGTTCACAATAAATGTAGTTCACGATTTCTTCCCGTTAGTCGGTGGTCATGCGATCTCAGACTGTTTTGCTTGTCATGAACAAGGTGGGGACTTTACTGGATTATCTCCAGAATGCGATAATTGCCATCACGATCTATATGTGGCAACAACTGATCCCAACCACCAACAGAATAACTACCCAACTGATTGTTCTCTATGTCATACAATTTATGGATGGTCACCAACTAACTTCGATCATAATTTAACTGCATTTCGATTGACAGGAAAACATATTACAGTCGATTGCCAGGATTGTCACATTTCAGGTTATACGGGAACACCAACTGATTGTTACGCCTGTCATCAGCAGGATTATGAATCTGTGCAGGATCCAAACCACGTTACGGGTGGTTATTCCACAAATTGTACTGATTGCCATACAACTAACGGGTGGGATGATATAGAAAACTTCAATCACAATTTGACTCAATTTCCATTAACCGGTGCACATATAACAACGGATTGCATTAATTGTCATGAACAGGGATATAATAATACTCCAATTGAATGTTTCGGTTGCCACGCGAATGATTACAATACAGCACAAGATCCAAATCATGTTACTGGTAATTTCCCAACAGAATGTGAAGTTTGTCATAATACTACAGCCTGGTCACCTGCAAATTTTGATCATAACTTTTACCCGATAGGTAGTGCACATAATAATGTTACATGTAACGAGTGTCATTCCGAACCTAATTATCAGCCCCAGTGTTTAAGTTGTCATCTGGATGACTTTAATGAAGGACACGATCCCGGTGACCCGACTGATTGCTGGGGTTGTCACAGTACTTCCGATTGGGATTCTAATTTTGATCATAACAATACAAACTTTCCTTTGACCGGCGCCCACCTTGCAATAAGCTGCCAGGATTGTCATTCGGGTGGATACCAAGGAACTCCGACTGATTGTATTGCTTGTCATCAGACTAATTACAACAACACTACAAATCCGGATCATCAGGCTTTGATGCTTCCAACGGATTGTGAATCATGTCATACAACAGATCCGGGGTGGATACCGGCAACTTTCCCGATTCACAACCAGTTCTTTGAATTATTAGGCGCACACGCAAACATCACAAATTGTGCTGATTGCCATAATGGGAATTATAACAATACACCTAATACCTGTATAGGTTGTCATCAAAATGATTACAATGGAACTACTGATCCGCCTCATCAAATATTAAATTTTTCTCTTGATTGTCTTACTTGCCATAATATGAACGGCTGGTCTCCGGCGAACTTTGATCATACCTTTTATCCAATTTCAAGTCAGCACAATAATGTTAATTGTAATGAATGTCATTCGGAAGCAAATTATCAACCTCAATGTTTAAGCTGTCACCTTGATGATTTTAATGAAGGACACGATCCAGGTGACCCTACTGATTGCTGGGCTTGTCATAGTACTTATAACTGGGATTCGAATTTCAATCACAACAATACAAACTTCCCCTTAACCGGTGCTCACGTTGGCTTACCTTGCCTTGATTGCCATTCAGGCGGTTATCAGGGAACTCCGACTGAATGTGTTGCCTGTCATCAGACTAATTACAACAACACTACAAATCCGGATCATCAGGCTTTAATGCTTCCAACTGATTGCGAATCTTGTCATACAACGAATCCGGGTTGGTCACCAGCAACTTTCCCAATTCACAACCAGTTCTTTGAATTGTTAGGTGCGCACGCAAACATTACTAACTGTGACGACTGCCATAACGGAAATTATGTCAATCCTCCAAACACTTGCATTGGTTGTCATCAGAATGATTATAACGGAACAACTGATCCGCCTCACCAGATTTTAAATTTTTCTTTTGATTGTCTGGAATGTCACAACATGAATGGTTGGGTTCCGGCAAACTTTGATCATAGCTTTTATCCGACCGGAAATAACCACAATAATGTGAACTGTAACGAATGTCATTCAGAAGCTAATTATCAGCCTCAGTGTTTAAGCTGCCACCTGAATAATTTTAATGAAGGACACGATCCCGGTGACCCGACCGATTGCTGGGCTTGTCATAGTACTAATAACTGGGATTCAAATTTCAATCATAACAATACAAACTTCCCCTTAACCGGTGCTCACGTTGGCTTACCTTGCCTTGATTGCCATTCAGGCGGTTATCAGGGAACACCTACTGAATGTGTTGCTTGTCATCAGACTAATTACAACAACACAACAAATCCTGATCATCAGGCTTTGATGCTTCCAACAGATTGTGAATCCTGTCATACTACAAATCCGGGCTGGTCACCTGCTACTTTCCCGATTCATAGCCAGTATTTTGAATTATTAGGTGCACACGCAAATATTACAAACTGCGACGACTGTCATAACGGAAATTATGTGAATCCGCCAAACACTTGCATCGGTTGTCATCAGAATGATTATAACGGGACTACTGATCCACCTCATCAGGTTTTGAATTTTTCATTTGATTGTTTGGAATGCCATGCAATGAATGGCTGGATACCGGCAAACTTTAACCATAGCTTTTATCCGACCGGAAATCATCATAATAATGTTAATTGCAACCAGTGTCATTCAGAAGCAAACTATCAGCCTCAGTGTTTAAGTTGCCACTTAGATGATTTTAATGAAGGACACAATCCCGGTGACCCGACAGATTGCTGGAATTGTCATAGTACTTCTAACTGGGGAAATAGTTTTAAAATTCAACGCGTACAATAAATATGCTTCGAAGAATTTTTAACATACTGACTATTTTTATTACGGTTAACATTTATAGCCAAACAAGTAATCAAGAGATTATAAGTGGTAGTGTAAGTTATATTTCTTCTCAAAACATTTATGTTCAATTTGAGAACACAACTGGGATAGAAATCGGAGATACTTTATTCGTCAAAGAAAAAAATAATTATGTTCCTTCAGTTAAAGTAGAACACAAATCTTCAACTTCCTGTTCGGGCACAGCTATTACGAATAAAAAATTTGAAGTTAATACACAACTCTACGCCATTGTTAAAATAACTGAAACTCAGACCACAGAAGAAGCTAAAGACTCTGTCAATGCAGCACCTGTAATAGTTCCTGCTGTTATTACGGAAAGCATAACTACTAAAACTACTCTTGAATCCCTTCCAACTTTATCAGGAAGAGTTTCTGTGCAATCTTATTCTAATTTTTCAAATCAACAAAATAGCTTCGACCACCAGAGATGGAGATACACTTTTCAACTCAATGCCGGCCATATAGCCAACTCGGGATTTTCTTATTCACAATATATAAGTTTTGCGTACAGAGCAGATGATTGGAACACTATTTCTTCTGATCCATTTAAAGCTTTAAGAGTGTACGATCTTGCTGTAAAATATAATTTTAATGAACGGACTCTACTCTGGTTTGGAAGACATCTTAATAATAAAATTTCAAACATAAGTTCGATTGATGGTCTGCAGTTTGAATCAGGTCTAAATGAATGGACATTTGGTGCAGCAGTCGGTTCACGACCTGATTTTACAAATATGGAATTTAATCCCAAACTATTTGAATACGGTGCTTACGTCAACAGAATTGATCTTATTGCCTTCGGCGATATGCAAAACACTCTTGGTTATTTCGAACAGACTAATGATTTTAAAACTGACAGAAGATTTCTGTATTTCCAGCATTCAAATTCTGCAATTCAAAATACAAGAATCTTCCTCTCAACAGAAGTTGATCTTTATAAAAAGGAAATGGGTGAAAGTAAATCTGATTTTTCTCTAACCAGTTTATATACATCAATCAATATCCGTCCCAGCAATGTGTTTTCTATATTTCTTTCCTACGATGCCAGAAAAAATGTAATCTATTATGAATCATTTAAAACAACCCTTGATAGCATAATTGAAAATGAAACCCGGCAGGGATTCAGAACAAGAGTAACAATAAAACCAGTTAGAAATTTATTTCTTGGTGCTGACTACGGATATAGGTTCCGTAGAGGAGACTTGAAACCATCAAACAATTATGGTGGTTACCTGACGTACTCACAGATTCCGGTAATTGAGACAAGTGCAACAATTTCCTTCAATAAGTTAAGCAGCAGCTACGTTAAAGGTGATATCTGGAGTGCAAACTTGAACAGACCGATTGTTTATGGATTTGATATCTGGCTTGGTTACAGATTCACGAATTATAAATTCGGGATGGGTTTGGAAGATCTGAAGCAGAATTCAGCTTCAATAAATTTGAATACTTACCTATTAAAACCTGTTCTCTTGAACTTTGCTTATGAAGGAATTTTTGATAAAGAGAGAACTTCAGGAAGATTTTTAGCAAATCTTACTTACCGATTCTGATAAAATTCACTTCAAACTAAAAAGCCGATCCATCGTAGGACCGGCTTTTTTAATTTAGAGTGAGTGCTCCATCTCCTGATATTACTTATCAGGGTTAGGACTGAACGATAATTATCACTTCAACAGAATCATCTTCTTCGTCTGAACAAAATTATCTGTTACTATGGTATAATAATATACACCGGCAGATAGATTGCTTGCATTGAACTCTACTTCATAAGTACCTGCAGGTTTTTCTTCATTGACTAGTGTTGTGATTTCATTTCCTAATAAGTCATATACTATAAGTGACACGAATTGCTTGTTCAATATAGCGTATTTAATTCGGGTTGAAGGATTGAATGGATTAGGATAATTTTGTTCAAGCATGAAACCATTCGGTGCTATACTATTTACAGAAATAATTTCACTGTATGTATAGTTACCATTATAGTCAACCTGTTTCAATCTGTACTCAAGTGCAGTTGCATTTATTCCTGTAATATTATCTTCATAGCTATAATAATGTGGTTCGGTAGTTGTGCCGTTACCTTCCTGCTGTCCTAGTAATATCCATTCACCAACTTTTTCATTCTGATTGTTTCTACGGTAAATTTCAAATTGATGATTATTTGTCTCAGTTGCTGTTGCCCATTCAAGAAGGATTTTCGTCCCTTTATTAATTGCAGTAAATGAAGTCAGTTCAACCGGAATGTTTCCTTCGTCCAGTGTTAATGCTTTAATACACAGATTTGCTGTATTAGCATTATTAGTCGGTCCACCCGGGTCTTCGTAATAGTACATATCCTGCCACTGAGCTCCATCCCAGTAAAAACTTTCATTTGGATTTGAACTGGATTCAACTATCGTCTCATAAGGATTATCAACTAGCAGTACCGGTACTTCAGAAGTTCTGTCAAACGGTTGCCCCCCTCTTGAAAGATAAAGATAGACGTAAAAATCATTTCCAGCTTGAAGGAAAATTGGATTTGAAAGATCAATTGTGTGGAAACCGGTAAATTGCTCATACCCGGATTGAGAGAGTAATTCATCTTGAAGCTGACCGCTTTGAAATGTGTCGTAAATTTTTATCGTGTAATCGACACTGTCTGCAGCGGTGAAGAAACTTACAGACTTTAAGTATTCATTTGACCCGGTTGTAAATGAATTAAATCCTTCATCACAATCTGTTTTAGTTGCCCGCCATCCATGATAATCGTGATAGTAAATGTGATCGTATTGCTGGGGCTCGACATCTTTAAACGTGATCGCTCCCATCTCGGGATGGTGACCACAATGCTTATCATAATAAGATATCCAGAAATAACCATTTAGTCCCCAGCCAGCTCCCCAACTATTTTTTACTATCCAGGCGCCCGGGAGTGGTGCCTGAGTAACTTTGTTGTCATCCCATCCGACTATAGAAACTGCGTGATTCGGATCAAGATTGGAACTTGGCGGTTGGTAATGAATATAATTTTGTATAAATGAACCGGAAGAACAAAGGCAGGTACCCATTACACCGTATTCCATTATCATTTGCTTAACTGTATTAATATTGCTGAGATCTTCATTAACGTTCAACCAATAAATATCCCTTGGATAATAATAATGCCAGCTTGTGTCTGACCTTGCCGGAGGATTATTATAAGATTGTCCGTCAATATCACGAACAGCTCCCTCACCTCTTGATAAATAAGCTGAGGATACTCTGTAATCACCACCCTGGTGAACTGCCAGTCCACCACCACCAGGATCGTCATCATTGTGGTAGGTATTAAATCCATTCCACCAATCTAAGTGGTATTCAGCAAGATTTGGTTCTCCGGTCTCACCATTGTTTGCCCAGGCACCTGTCATTAGAAGATTACCCTCTATTGCTGCCATTGTACCATGAGTCCAGCATGTTCCTCCCTGCTGAGATTTAACAGATGTTACATAATTAACACCGCCTACATCTCTTAAATCAAAAGTAGGAGGAGGGTTCTGAGCAAAGTTTGATGAAAACAGAATCAATAAAAACAGACAAATATAAAATGGAATAAATTTTTTCATTTTATCCTCCGGATTTTATTTTGAAATAATTAATTATAAGATTTTGAAGAGTTTTGATATAGTTGCAGATTTCCGTAGTAGCAGAATCAGAAAGGTGTGATTTGGAAAGTGATTCTGTTAGCAATGAACTTACATTCACATCAAGTCTATAGAACTCAAAAGTTGTCAATCCCCTAACCTTGCGTATTAATATTACCAGTTTAAACTTACTCAATTCTGTATTAAAAAAACATTAATAAAAAATCATATATCCGGGTTACACAATAAAGTTGATTACAATTTTGAATTCAATTACTCCCGTTATACTTTTAAGCAGTTCTTTCAAAAGTTTACGGTGTCCCGCGTAGAACGGGAAAAAATAGGGAAGTCCGGTACGATGATTTATTCCGAATTTTTTTCGGAATCTCAGAGATCTTGAAACAAGTTCAGGATGAAACATCAATTCCGGCGCTGTCGCGCAACTGTGAATGTTGGTCAAATGTCAATAGTCGTTGGAAAAAACAATGACAAATTACCAGTGACAAATGACTAATTTAAGCCAGGAGACCTGCCGTGAACGACACTTAATCAACCTTCGCGAGAAGAGGTTAGTTTAACGATAGTCTTCATTTCATCAATCGTTTTCTTTCAACTTTTAACCCGCGAAGTTACTTGTAATTTTAACGGAGTAACTTCTATGGTAAAAATTAATTTCATCATTTTTTTTGCGGTCTTCCTTTTACCGGTATTTATCTTCGCTCAAAAAGATATTGTACAAAAAACGGATACGGCCGGTTTTTACAGACTGACAGATGTAGTCGTTTCTGCTACAAAAACTCCTTCAAATACATTCGAAGTTGCAAATTCTATTTCAATTGTGGACTCCTCTGAAATAGTTAATAAAAATGTCTTCAACACTTTCGACGTTTTAAAGAATGAATACGGGCTAAGCTTTTCTCAGCAAGGAAATAAATCCGGGGTGTCAAACGTTTTTATTCGCGGAGGAAATTCTTCTCATACACTTGTACTTATCGATGGTGTTGAAGTAAACTTACCAAATGACCCTTCCAACTTTTATAATTTTTTTGCTCTGCCTAATGATAATATTAGTAGGATCGAAGTGCTGAGGGGACC
>JAPHUI010000197.1 GCA_026193755.1 Ignavibacteriaceae bacterium
TACTCTGCCTGGGGAACCAGTCTTGGACACCCTATTGGTCCTAATGCAGATGAGATTTTCACAAGACTAGCATATAATTTTACTGATAGGATAAGATTCACTTTAGATTACCATTTCATTCGGAGAGGCGAGAATGTTTACAATGAAGATGGTAATCTCATCAAAAATGTCGGCGGAGATATAAATCTTACACACGGAACAAATCCTGAAAATACCGAAGCCATTTTTTTGGATGGGATACGGATTGACAATAATATTTTTCGATTAGGATTAAGAATAGAACCTATAAGAGATTTTATATTCGATTTTATATATGAATTGGACAACGAAAAGAATATATCCGAAGGCACAACGTTTAATCTAAGTTATGGAGAGATTAAATTCACGCTAAATTATTAATATGATTCCTGTTTTATCAGCGATCGACTAAAATTCCGAAGCTTATGTGGGCGCTAGTGGATTTGAACCACTGACCTCCTGCGTGTGAAGCAAGCGCTCTAACCAACTGAGCCAAGCGCCCTTTATTCAATTCACATAAAAATCAAAACAGATTATTTGAATTGATATTTAAGATAATAAGAATTCTTTGAGATTTTTTAAGTCGGTCTTAAAGGAAGTGGGAGCTAAAGGATTCGAACCTTTGACCCCCTGCTTGTAAGGCAGGTGCTCTGAACCAGCTGAGCTAAGCTCCCATAATTTTAGGGCACAAATATCAAGTTATTAAGCTAAAAAAACAAATTTCATATGAATTGTAGAGCGGGCGACGGGGTTCGAACCCGCGACATCCAGCTTGGGAAGCTGACACTCTACCAACTGAGTTACGCCCGCAATTATTATTTGAACTTAAAAATATATTTAACATAAAATTAATGTATTTGGTTTGCATCTCAAACTACCATTGATTTATTTTGGTATGGCGGTTTATGTTTCATTGTGAAATGGAAATTCCCTTTCCGATTCAATACTGAAAAAAGCTGTTGAAATGCGTGCAAATTTGATTATATTTCGACGGTTAATTTATAAAACAACGGTACTCTTATTGTTGTACATTAATTAGCTAAACTATTATTTTTTTCAGGAGCGAGGGCAAAAAGCTCCTAACTAAAAAACCATTTTTCTAAAATTAATATCTTAAATTAAGATATTTAAGGATGCTATGCTTACAGGTATTATAATCTTTTCGATTGTAACTTTGGTTACACTTTACCTTTTACTGGGTACTAGACAGTCTTAGTAGATTAAGATCAGGTAATTTTAAGATTTAAAGGTCATTGAACCTTTGCACAAATCTTTTTTATTCTTCATTCCAAGAAAACTCGTTTGTTCTTTTATCATTTTTTAATGGAACTATTAGTAGTTTCCTAATCTTCTTACTTTTAAAAATATCATTAAAAAATAAAATTGATTTTCGACAAGAAAATTCTTACTAAGCGGTAAAAGGTCTGATAAGTATTTTTATATACAGGTTGGGATCGTTAGTCGCTGTATTGCTCGATAGGTGTGATAAAACTCGCTAAAGCTTCTTCGATAGAATCAAATTTTTCGAAAATTTCTATTGCCCCGGTCAAGTGTAAAACTGTATGATTAAATTTTCCTAATTTAACCAGTTTTAATGTACCACCTTTTGCACGGACTTTTTTCCAGATAACTACTAATACACCTACAAATGTAGAATCAATAAATTCACAGTTATTTAAAGAAATGATAATGTTGTAGAAACCATTCTCAATTTCATCGTCAATCAAACTCTTGAATTCGATCGCTTCTTGAAACGTAGCTTTTTGCATTTGTATTGATGCGATCAAATAACCGCAATGATGCCGAAATTGAAAATTATTCATTTTGCCCTCAATTGGAATAGTTTTACGACTATTAAAATCCCAATAACTGTGCCATCACTGATTTCGCGATTTTTGTTATTCCCCTTGATTCTGAATACGGTGGGACATTAAATAATTTTAATCTATAAATAATGCAGGTTACTTAAAGTTCTAAGCATTTTTCTTTCAAATAATTCATATCGTTGTTTGATTTTTTATGCAGTTTGAATGAGTAAGACTACTGTATCATTATTGGTTATTTCATTTTTTATCGTATCATAACATAACAATCAAAATTGGCTCTCTGAAAATTTTGACTCTAATTTATGTTTTGTAAATGGAACAAACATTGATAATATAATCCTGAGATTTTGGGCGAAAATCTCTGTCATTATTTTTTAGTCTTCCTAACAGGTAATTGAATACCTGTTCTTATATCTAAAATACTCGTGAGGGTTTTTATGCTTCTTTTGTCTAAAAGTAAGAATGTAAATTCATTTATTATTTTCCTTCAGATCATCTTCATCGGTATACTTGTGTCACTTCTATTCATCACTCCAGTTACGAAACATCATTCTGGAAAGAGAATCATAGTAGTTAATGATGGTCTTATTTATTTAAAGGGTGAATCGCATCCTTATACGGGTAGAATTTTGGATACACTTCAAAAAAAGATAATCCTTGAGTACGATGTGGTTAATGGACTAAAAAATGGAGAATTTTTCCTTTCTAACTTAGATGGCATTTATACTGTGTATGGTTTTATTAGTAATAATAAAAATGTCGGTACCTGGCATTATTATTATGACAATGGTCAGTTGGAGTGTACAGGTAATTTTAATGATGATAAACCCACAGGTAAATGGGTTTGGTATTATAAAAACGGTACAAAAAAATCAGAAGGAATTTACATCAATGGTAAACCTGAAGGAAAGTGGTCCCAGTATGATCAATTTGGTTACCCTAAATTAATTAAAAAATATCATTCCGGAGATTTACTAAGTATTGTGGAAATCTATAAACCAAAATTAATATGACTTTATTAATACTAAACCTATTCAAGAATTAATTCGTATACACTACTTTCGAATTTGATCTTCTTATTTATATAATTCTTTACTCATAAATTTTTCTCTCTGTAAACATTCTATAACTTCATATTTATCTCGATTCTCTCCGGGCGCATTTTAGATATAAATGGAGAATGACTTAAGATAACTTCTCTTTTCTATATTAATATTTCAGTCGAATTGACAATCCTGACGGGAATGAAAAATACTGTATCATTATCGACAATATTCTCTGATTTAGAATCCCAACAGCATAAAAAGTTAGAAAATAGCTAAAATATAGTACCGAAAATCAAGTGTTACTGGAATAGACCTTGATTATCGAGGCAAAGATTTTATAGTGGAAATTGTGATTGGCCACACCATAATTACTTCGACTATAAATCAACAATAACTTTTTAATAGCAAAAATGTTGTAAATAATACGTGGAATATCAAATAAAAAAATATAAAATAAGTGTTTTAGTATTTTTCTTTGCAACAGTTTTCTTAGCTCTACTGAGCTCATTAATTTTTAAGAATAAGGAAGTATATCAAGACCATTACAAAAATAATCTATTGCTTAAAGATGGAGTTATTTTTGTAGAAGGTGAATCATTTCCTTTCACTGGGAGAATGCTGGACACACTTGATAATAAGATGATGGTAGAATTTGATGTGGTTAATGGATTAAAAAATGGAGAGTTTTTTCTTTATTCCGTTTCAGGAAAATTAAAAGCATATGGTATCATGGAAAACAATAAAAATACCGGGACCTGGGAATATTACTATGACAATGGTCAATTAGAATGTAAAGGAGAATTTAAGAATGATAAGCCAATTGGGAAATGGTTTTGGTATTACGAAAATGGCGTAAGGAAATGTGAAGGTATCTACTTAAATGGTGTTCCAGAAGGTAATTGGATGAAATATGATAATGATGGATATCCCGGATTATTAATAAATTATTATTCCGGAGAAATACTTAGTATAGTAGAGATATATAAACCAAAGATGATATAAATCTTTTCATATTTATAAAAACGCATCCTTTAAAATTTTCGTTTGTTGCTGAGTAGAAATTTTAGAAGAGCCCACAGCCGGACTGGCACTTTCAGGTCTTCCCGCATAATCAAGTTCGCAATCCTTTGGTAAATCATTCTTTAAACGATTCAGCAAGAAATTCCAGGCACCCATATTTTTTGGTTCTTCTTGTACCCATTTTACTCTTTTAACTGACTTGTATGCTGCAACAATCTTTTGAATCTTTTTGGAAGGATAAGGATAAAATTGCTCCAACCTTATTAAAGCCGTTTTAGAAATTTTGTTTTCCTTTTTGTATTTAAGAAGATCATAATAAACTTTTCCGCTGGTTAAAATTATCTGATCAACAATCTCTGGTTTTTCAACTGTGTTATCATCAAGCACTTCATGAAAATTTCCACTAATAAATTCTTCTTTTGCGGATTTAGCTTCCGGTAATCTTAGCAGGCTTTTAGGGGTCATAATTATAAGCGGAATATTCATTGCCGCCCGAATTTGTCTTCTCAATAAATGAAAGTATTGTGCAGGCGTTGTTAAGTTACATACCTTCATATTATTTTCTGCACAAAGAATTAAAAATCTTTCCAGGCGAGCGCTTGAATGTTCAGGTCCCTGTCCTTCGAAACCGTGCGGCAATAACAAAACCAGATTATTTGGCACCTGCCATTTCTCAAATGAAGCAGCAATAAAATTATCAATAATTACCTGAGCAACATTGGCAAAATCACCGAACTGAGCTTCCCATAAAACTAACGCTAAAGGATCAGCAACGCTGTATCCAAACTCAAAGCCAAGCACTGCTGCCTCAGATAGTAAGCTATCAAGTCCTTCGAAATAAGCCTGTTTATCACTTAGATGATTGAGTGGAAAATATTCAGCTCCAGTATTTATATCGGTAAATGCAAGATGTCTTTGACTGAATGTTCCTCTCACGCTATCCTGACCACTTAATCTTACAGGTGTACCTTCAAGCAGAAGACTTCCGAAAGCTAATGATTCTGCGAAAGCCCAATCTACTTTTGAAGAGCCGTCAAGTAATTTCTTTCTCGCATCAAGAAACTTTGACAATTTGGGATGACCGTTAAAATCACTAGGAATTGTTGTTAATCCTTTTACAATGGTTGTGAGGACTTCAATTGAAACAGCAGTATTTTTTTCGACCGCGATTGTTTCGATTTCTTTTTTTGTTACAGCAAGAGTCAGATCTCCTTCAAACCTTTTAATCTCTTTTTTGGTCTTCTCAAAAGAAATATTCATTCGATTTGTAATTTCACTCTGGATTTTATCAGCTTCATTTTCAGTTATAGTTCCTTCCTCAATCAATCTTTTCTGATAGATTTCTTTTATGGAAGGATGACTTTTAATTTTTGCATAAAGAATTGGTTGCGTAAAACCAGGTTCATCTCCTTCATTATGACCATGTCTTCTGTATCCAAAGAGATCAATTACAACATCCTTCTTAAATATTTGCCTGAATTCAAATGCAAGCTTTGCAACCCAAAGTGCAGCTTCAGGATCATCACCATTCACGTGAAAAATTGGAGCCTGTATCATTTTTGCAACATCAGTGGCATATTGTGAAGACCTTGCTTCATCGGGAGTAGTTGTAAAACCGATCTGGTTATTAACAATTATATGAATTGTACCACCAGTCCTGTATCCACTAAGCTGAGATAAATTTAATGTCTCTGCAACTATTCCCTGTCCAGCAAAAGCAGCATCACCATGAATTAGGAGTGACATTATTTTGACATGGCTTTTATTATCTCTAAGTCTTGTTTGCTTTGCTCTCACAATTCCTTCAACAACAGGGTTTACCCATTCAAGGTGACTCGGATTAGCCGCTACTGATACATTAATATTTTTATTATTTTTTGTTTTGTAGTTGCCCGTTGCACCCAGATGATATTTAACATCTCCCGAACCTGCGATGGAATTAGGGTCAGTTATGTCTTCGAACTCTGCAAAAATAGATTCATAAGGTTTACCAATTATATTTGCCAATACATTCAGTCTTCCTCTGTGAGCCATTCCGAGTACAACTTCTTTTATATTTTCGTCAGCAGCTTCATTAAGAATTAAATCCAGGACCGGAATTAATGTTTCTGATCCTTCGAGTGAAAATCTCTTATGACCGATAAACTTACTGTGAATAAAATGTTCGAACGATTCCGCAGCAATTAATTTTTCAAGAATTTCTTTTTTTGTTTTTACATCAAATTCCGGAGTGTTCATAACCGGTTCCATCTTTTCCTGAAGCCAGGCTTTCTCCGCCGGATTCTGAATATGCATATACTCAACACCTATTTTATCGCAGTAGGTTTTTTCAAGGATGTTCATAATCTCGCGAAGTGTTGCAGTTTTAAGGTTACCAAATCCCCCTGTTATAAAGCGTCTGTCAAGATCCCAGATGGTTAAGTTGTAGCTTGACGGGTCTAACTCCGCATGATACTGTATTTTTGAACCAATCGGATCAAGATTAGTAATCAGGTGTCCTCTTACCCTGTAAAGGTTAATCAACTGTAATACTTTTGCTTGTTTTACAATTTCCTCAGTATTAGCAGTTGACTCCAAAATCCCTGGCTGGTAATCAGTCTGCCACTTCAATGGTTTAAAGGGCAGCTTTAATGATTCAAATATCTCTTCATAAAATTCGTTTTTGCCAAGCAGCAATTCATTTATTTCTTTTAGAAATAAACCCGATTCCGCTCCCTGGATTATTCTATGATCATAAGTGCTTGTTATATTCATTACTTTGCTGATACCAAGTGTTGAAATTGTGGTGGGAGACATTGCCTGATATTCGGCATTATACTGGATTGCTCCGGTTGCGATAATTGTTCCCTGACCAACCATTAATCTTGGTACGGAAGCAACTGTTCCGATAGTCCCCGGATTTGTAAGTGTAATTGTCGTCCCGAGAAATTCATTTGGATCAATCGTACCTTTTCTGGAACGCGAGATAATATCATCATATGCATTCCAATATTCTTTGAAGTTTAGTTTGTTTGCGGATTTAATATTAGGAACTATTAAAGATCGGGAGCCATCCTTTCGTTCAATATCTATTGCCAATCCGAGATTTACTTCTTTCCTCTTAATAACGTGCGGTTTGCCTTCAACAATGGTAAAAGCGTAGTTCAATACGGAAAATGATTTTACAGCTTTAAGTATTGCCCAACTAATCAAATGAGTAAACGATATTTTACCACCTTTTACTTTTCTCAAATAATTATTGATTAAAGTTCTGTTTTCTTCAAGAAGTTTAACAGGGATAGTTCTTTGTGAAGTTGCCACCGGAACTGAAAGACTTGTCATCATATTATCCAAAATCTTTTCAGAACTGCCGGCAATAATCTGAATTTCATCATTCTCACTTGGCTGTGGTAATGGAATACTACTGCTACGCAAGGATGTTATTTCCAAATGATTTTTTCTGTTTCCGCTATCTTTGTTAGAAATTTCTGTAAAGAATTTTTTCCATTGCTCGGGGACTTGCTCGGGATTCTTTGAGAATTGATTATACAACGACTCAACAAACCATGTATTTGCACCGAACTTCTCTAGTTCTTCCTGTTCTCTCTTTGATAGGCTTTTACTTTTCATTTTAATCAGTTAGTTTTTTATCTTTTTGTACAATTTATTAAAGAAATTTGAATCTTAATATGTATCATTTATTCAATTTTTTAAGCTATGAATAAAGCTAAATCCCTTAATAATATAAGACGTGAATATAAACTAAACAAATTAACCGAGGAATCCGTTCATCGAAATCCATTCAAACAGTTTGAAATTTGGTTTGATCTGGTATTAAAAATGGATTTTGTTGAACCGAACGCTATGATATTGGCTACCGCTGATAACAAATTCAAGCCATCCTTAAGAGTAGTTTTGTTAAGAGGAATAAGCAGTAAGGGCATTACATTTTTCACAAATTATTATAGCAGAAAAGGAAAGGAATTATTACAAAATTCTTCTGCTGCTTTGCTGTTTTACTGGAGAGAGCTTGAGCGGCAAGTAAGAATTGAAGGGAAAATTATAAAAATTTCCAGAGCCGAATGTCAAAAATATTTCGATACACGTCCGGTTGAGAGCCGTATTGCTGCGTGGGCTTCTGAACAAAGCAAAGAGATTCCTAACAGAGAATATTTAGAGAAAAGATTCAAATTATTTAAAAAGAAATTTTCTGGAGAGAAAATTCCGGTACCACAGTATTGGGGAGGATTCAGATTAGCAGCTGATTATTTTGAATTCTGGCAGGGAAGGGAAAACCGTTTACACGATAGAATCTGTTATAAAAAAAGCAAACGAAGTTGGAAAATATTTCGATTAGCCCCTTGATTAAGGAATAATAGTTTGAGTAAAAAAAATAGTTAGAAAATTACTTAATCAATAACATATTTCTTGTTGATTGCGTATAACTACCGCTTACCCCTTTTAATTCTACCGTATAAAAATATATTCCTTCCGCCAAATTAGATGCATCGAAACTAACTTTATAATATCCAGCTGGTCGTTCTTCATCCACAAGGGTCGCAATGAGAGTATCATAACTATTTTCTACTATCAATCTAACATGTGAATCTTCAGGGACAAAGAAGCTAATTAAAATAGAAGGATCATCAACAATGGATGAATTACAACCAAATAATAAAAGTACTGTTACAATTAATATTATTTTTTGTGTACTCATTTCCTTAGTCTCAAATAAATAATTTTGCTGTAAATAATTATTTAAAAACTGTAACCAATTCCAATTGTTAAAATTGCTGTTACAAAATTTTGATTATAATTTTCTAAATCTCTTAATCCTTCATCATAAAATAAGCCGTGAAGATACCGAATCTTCAATCCGCTATAAAAATACCAATATTCGGCATTCTTGCTTAGTGGAATTCTCATATTAATTAATCCATTTATCCCGATATTAAATGAAGCCAATCTATCAACAAAGTTAGCGTAATCAAATATTATTGATTTATTTACTAATGAAAAAGATGGTCCAAATCCAAAAGAAAAAAAACTACCCAAGTCACCATTTACAGATATATCTATAGTATTTAAAGATAAAGAAACATCAGAATAAGATACTCCAATTGGCTCTGGACCTCCTTCACCAGTTCTAATAAATTTAAGAACTTCGCCGATCTTGGAATATAAATATGAGTAATCAACTTGGATATTATATCCTAATATATTTTTATTTTTATAACTCAGCTCAAAACCGTAGTTAAATAAATAATTTTTATCTCCCATAACTTTTAGGGAATTTTCAGAATTGTAAACATAAAGTCCAATGGCGGGCGCAACCGAAATTTGATGCTGAGCAAAAGAAGGTACACTAAGCATAATTATAATAAGTGAAATATAAACATTGCAATTCTTCCCTGACATTAAAAATTTTCCTAAGTTTACTTTTCATAAAATAACAATCAAAATTATAAGATTGAAATATCTAAATCAATTATGATTGATACTTCTTTCCAAAAAAATATGATTCACCAATTAATGACCTTACACTGATAGCAACAATTATTATTCCCCCACCGATCGCTGCAAAAAGTGTCGGCATTTCTCCATAACCTATTAATACCCATACAGGATTTAAAACCGGTTCAATCATTGATATTATTGAAGCTTCTACAGCATATATTCTCTTTAAACCTGCTGAGAAGAATGCGTATGCAATTGCAATCTGAAATACACCAAGAAAAGTTACCATCCAGAGATCACTGGTTGTTAATGTCTCGAGTGAAAACATGAACGGGAAGCTTATTATCGCAACGAGAATATTCCCATAAAATATGCTGCTCGACTGAAACTTTGGATCATTTTTTTTCATACCAAGAA
>JAPHUI010000430.1 GCA_026193755.1 Ignavibacteriaceae bacterium
CCAGACAAATAGTGCAATTACAATAACGGATGTTTTGTTGTTTAGTTTAATAGCGTTTTGCATAAAAAATGTGATATCAACAAATATTTGTTGTTTCGATAACAAAATTTGTGCCCCTGTCAAGAAAGAGTATATTTCTAAAGATGAAGCTAGGTCGAGCAATGTAGATCCAAATTTAACAGAGAGTGGTTAAAATTAACCTAACTTTTCGACTGGTGTAAAACAGTTATTCTTCTAATGGACAATACTGCTTCCTCCTATAAATTCTCTTAATACAGAATCGTGCGGTACCGGCGAGTCATCTGCAACCGGTGTCAAACACTTTAATAGATTATAAAGACGAGATGCTCTTTCGTAAGCATCCGTTTTTAAAGGATCATCCATGTATTTCTTCTCCCATTCAGCAAAGCTATTAGTCAACTTTTGTGCATAAAGAGATAGTTCGTAAGGCATTGCGCTGCTGATAATATAATCGGCTGTGTTGCTATATGGAATTATGTTCCTCATCTCACTGGAACGAACATAATGCCAGTGCTCAAGAGTTTGAGTAGGATTGTAGGCACGGTGAGCATAATCACGTAACATTCTTCTTATCAATCTTATATCAGTCCACCTTATATATTTTTCATCGGGATCCTTCATCTGTAAAAGTGGTTCAAGATATAATTTAAATTTAACATCAATTGGAATATCCTTGCTAAAATCAGGATAAAGCCCGTGTAAACTGTCTATCAAAAGAATTTCATCTTTCTCAAGCTTCATTGGTGTAACATTAAGCGTGCGTGTTCCTGTTTTAAATTCATACGATGGGATTAAAACTTCTTCTCCATTACTTAGTTTACTAAGGTGCTCATTTATTAATTGCAGGTCTAATGCCTGAGGGGTTTCAAAATCGTAATCACCAAATTCATCTTTAGGGTGTATTTCAAGGTCGAAAAAATAATGATCAACGTTTAAGGCTTTAAACTTGTAGCCCTTTTTTATCAGCTTTTGTTCCAGCTTGACGGTAGTGCTTGTCTTTCCCGATGATGACGGACCGCTGATCATCACCATCCTTAAATCCTTTAGTTTTTCAATAATTAATCTTGCAGCGAGTTCTACATCATCTTCGTATAACCTTTCCGACTCGTGAACAATTTGTGCAAATTCACCATTCGCTACTCTTTTGTTTAACAGATCAACTGTATTTAGTTTATGCTCAACAGCCCAGTCTAAGTTTCGCCAGACTTTGGCCCACGGTATGTTCTCATTCAGCTTTGAATTAATCCTTCCTTCTTCATCTCTTCTTTTTGCCGCTTCTTCCCTGTAAAGAATATATTCCTTGGCTACTTTTGCGTGTCCGTTTTCAATTAAAACTTTTTCAACAACATCCTGAACATCCTCGATGTACGGATATTTTTTTTCATCAAATTTTTCATTTAATATCTGAACAACCTGTTCAGCAAGCTCACCTGCTTTTTCTTTATCTCTGCCTCCCACAGCTACTACAGCCCTGTAAATAGCGTTTGCAATTCTTTCCTGTTTAAATGGAACGATTGCACCGCTCCTTTTTTTTACGTGGGTTATTTTGTTTTTCATTTTTTATACTCCGGCTTAAGGAAGAACAAATAACTTCAAATAATTGTCAATAAATTTATACAATTAAATCAATTTTATCGAACAGAAATAGTAGAATTGCTGGTTTATAGTGAATAAATATTTAAAGCTTTATGGAATTTTTGGTATTTTAATTTATCCTTTAAAGATTTTTAATTTTTATTCAATAATGCCATGATTACTAAAAATTCATTTACTATAATAATATTTTCTGCTCTGCTGATACTATTATCAGCCAGATTGTTTGCACAGGAAGAAAATGTAATAATAAAAAATTATAATCTGCAATTAGCCAAAGAAAGCCCTCCACATCGGATGCTAAGCAAGTTAAGCGGAAAATGGAATTTGGATTATAAGCTTTGGATTAACCCGGAGGATGAACCGGAGGAAGGTAGCGGAACAGCTGATGCGGAATTGATACTTGGTGGAAGGTTTCTCCAGATAAGTATGGATTATTCAATTTTTGAAAAAGAATTTACAAGCCAGCACACTTTTGGCTATGATATCGACCTTAGAAGATTCTCGCTTTTCTCGATTGATGAATTCGGAACTGACGCAATATTTGAATATGGAGATTTAGATCTGAGTATAGAATCTGTTGTTTTTACGGGAATAGACAGCATCTCGGTAAATCCGTCAACAGGAGAAAAAAGTTATCAGTACAAAATAGAACTTTATATTCCAACTGAGCAAGAAGTTGATCAGTTCGGTTTTAATACATATTTTCTAAATCCTGAAGGTAAATGGAAACCTTTAATGGAAACAAGTTTCACAAGAACAGAACAATAAATCAAAAAAAAACGGAGATATATAAATGCCAATTAGAAAAGCAAACGCCCAATGGAAGGGTGATCTTAAAAGCGGGAATGGTACTCTTAACACAGAAACAAAATTATTAAACGAAACTCTCTACGATGCCGGTTCACGTTTTGAGTCTGGAAAAACTACGAATCCTGAAGAGCTGATTGGTGCAGCTCACGCAGGTTGTTATTCAATGGCTCTTGCAAACGCATTATCGAAAGATGGTTTCAAGGTGAATTCTATTGATACCGAAGCAAAGGTTCATCTTGAAAAACTTGAAAGCGGATTTACTATTACAAAAATTGAATTGGATACGGTGGGAGAAGTAGCAGGCATTGATAAAGATAAGTTTCAAAAGTATGCTGAACAAACAAAAACGGGTTGTCCCGTTTCAAAAGCTCTAACCGGTCCAATGATAATTCTTAACGCAAAGTTGAAATAGCAAATTAATCTGCAACCAGTTCTTCATATTCTTTATGTTTAGATATGAATGACTGGACGTAAGTACAACCAGGTTCAACTTTAAGATTATTTTCCTTCGCATATTCAAGGGCGGCTATAACAACTTTAGCCGCCAATCCTTTCCCTCTCAATTCATGATCTGTGTAAGTGTGATACAGATTCATTTTATTATTTTCAATGTTGTAATCGACATAAGCTTCTTTATCATCGATTGAAATGATAAACTGTGATTTACCTTTATCGTGAATTACCTTCTCTTCCATTTTACTTTTTATTTTTTATTGATGATGAAATTAAATTCTTTGTTTGAAAATCTGCCAGTGTTCGCAAAATAAGTTTTCTCCACAAACTTTACATTGTTATTCTTATCTACAGTAACAATAGTTGATGATCTTGTACCGTACTTTCCCGATTTGATAAAGATAGGGGAGAGAATTCTTTCCAGCTCAAGTCCAACACCAGTATCAGGCAATTCTTCATCTTTTGCAGGAGAAGTATCATCGAGCAGGTTTAAAATCTCCCAAGGATGAATATTCTGCTGCTCAATTAAATGCTTCAGCTGTCGTTTGCTTTTTTCTACTTTTGGCCAGGGCGTATCTAATATTGCATTGCTGATTCCATGAATACCGGGTTCAAGCTTTTGAAGTCCATTAGTTTTGTTGGAGAAGTAGTAAAGCTCATCGATGTTACCAAGAATAAGATTAAAACCATTGTAGCTATTCAATTCAGGTTTCAAACTGTTATAATATTCCTCTGGTGTATCATTATTTACCAAAAATTCCAGTGTGAGTTTTCCACGGGTGGGTGCATCATTTTTATTATTCTTTAAATCTCTGAAATTTGTTATCGCAGCAAATTTACCCTGTCTGGTTATTCCCATCCATGTTCCGCCAGCTTGCAGATCTTTCCCTGCCAGCAAGTCAGGATGATCTTTCCAAAAATCAGCCTGCTCGCTAGGACGATTATAAAACTCATCCCTGTTTGCGGCAAAAATTAATTTGTAATCTTTAATGACGTTATTTGCAAATACTATTAAGCACATAATTTATTAGTTATTGGTTTTAGTTTTTCAGTTACTCGTTTTGGTAATATGAAACTAAGAACCATAGAACCATAACTATGAACTAACCTGCCTGACGGCAAGCAGGCAAACTAAAAACTAATGTTCCTCTCTTTCAGATCATTTAATAATTTCTGATAATTAACAAATTGAACTGCATCCCAGCCAATGTTTTTAGATCCATCAACATATTCCTGTATATCATCAATAAACAAATGTTCTTGAGATGAAAAACCTGATGCTTTTTCAACTGTACGATAAATTTTTTCTTCGGGTTTAACAGAACCGACTTCGAAGGAGAGAATTAGTCTATCGAAGTTTTTCAGGAACTCATATTTTTCCCATCCATATTTTTTGTGAATGGAATCAGTATTTGACAGTAGGAACAATTTATAATTTTTCTTTAAAACAGGAAGAAGAGAAATAACATCCTCATTTAAGGAAAAAATATCTGCATAGTATTTACAAAAAGTGCTCTCATCAATTTTATGATCTACAATCGTTAGCATTCTTTTTATAAAATCCTGGTCTGAAATTTTTCCTTTCTCAAATTCCCGGTGCAAATTGTAATTTGCTTTAAAGAAATTATTGAAGCGATCACCCAATCCATTTTCAACTTGATCTAGCTTGATTAAAGCTTTCTTAAAATCAAATGGAATAAGAACGTTCCCTAAATCAAAAACAATTGCTGAATATTTTCTATTTTTCATTTAATTAAATTTCTCTCCCCTCCCTTTGGGAGAGGACTAAGAGGAGGGTTTATTCCGTGACCTCAAATACATTGTTATCAAGACCCGTATTTATTTCTATGCTAGTCACTCTTAGATCAATTTCCTGATTTCCGAGATATTGTTTTAATGTGAAAGGAAATTTTAGCCCGCTTACTTCCCTGTAATCTGAAAAATATGTCTCTTGCTCAAACAATCCCTGCTTTGTCTGAATTTCCTTTACCTCTTTTACTTTCAGTCCGAAATCATTTGCATAATACTGGAACCATCGAATTCCAGAAGGCAATGTAAATTTTATCGCCAAACATTCAACACTGTCCACAAATTCAATAGGGAGCAATTCCATTTTAACACCGTGACTTTCAGGATCTAGCAACAGCTGCATAGTAGCATCCATAGAAAGTCTCTCAAGTTCTTTTCCTTCAATAATAATTTTTTCATCACCGATTATCATTGTTCCCTTACCACTGTTGTAATAGAGAAATTGCTTCACTTCGCCGGCCTGTAATTCCTGAAAAAGTTTATCAGGATACTTTTGCATAATCATTATGTTGATTGGTTGTCCCATTGCCGTACCGGTCATAACCGTTGTTCTATCAATTACACTCTTAAATTTATCCATTCCACCTATAGAGTAGATATACCTATTTAAAACAGCTTTTGCAGTAATGTTTACGGGGTCAGTTTGGAGTGTATCCTGGCTTTGCGGATAGACAAAACCGACAAATGTAAAAAGGTAGAACAGGATTAGATTTTTATACTTCATAATGGAATAATAATATTTTCTTTTCAAAAAGATAAAAGATTGTTCGTACAATAATAACACTAAAATTTCTCTTATTACTAATTCAGGTTTTAATTACTTTTGAATAGTTGTAACAAATAAATTTCTCATGTATATAAAATACTGTCTTATAGCATTATTTTTCTTTCCTTCTTTAATTTATTCACAGACATTAAGTCTCTCTGGTGGGATCAGCGATTCACAATCCGGTAATGCGCTTCCGTATGCGAACGTGCGTGTTTTAAATACTACCCTCGGCACAGCGGCAAATATTAACGGAGAGTTTGAGCTTAAACTTGCTCGAGGGAGTTATACGCTTGTAGCTTCTTATATAGGTTATTATTCAGATACTGCAACGGTTGAATTGAGCAGTAACTTGCGCGGTGTAAACTTTTCTTTAACGAAAACGGATATACTCCTGCCCGAAATTGTGATTCTTCCCGGAGAAAATCCTGCACTGGCAGTAATCCGTAAGGCTATTGAAAAAAAGAAAGAAAGAAATAAAAAGCTAAATACTTATGAGTTTGAAGCATATACAAAAGGACTAATACGAACAACAGATGAAATTAGTGCAAGAGGTAGAACAGTATCTGCAGGAGTGGGTGCAGGTGAAGATTCTGCAGATTTAAAAATTACCGGAATACTTGAAAATCAGAGCAAGGGATATTTTAAAAAACCAGATCAGTTTAAAGAAACTATTATTGCGCGGAAGCAAAGTGCTAATTTCCCACCGACAATTAACACAATCACCGGGGGAAGACTGATTCAGAATTTTTATGAAGATAACATTGCGTTTTTCGGTGGCGATCTTCCCGGACCAATATCCGAGGATGCGCTTGATTACTACTACTATTACATAGATAAAGTTGTTCTAAAAAACAACCGAAAAGTTTTTAAACTTTTTATGAAACCTAAAAGTTCAGATGACCCAGGATTTATTGGAAGCATTTTCATAAACGACAGCACTTTTGAACTTATTCAGGTTGAATTGGAGCTGAATCGTGCAGCAAACCCCGGAGGTATCTTTGATACAATTAGCATCTTTCAACAATTTACAAGTTACGATGATATTTATATGCCGGCTGATTACAGACTTTTTGCTAAAGGAAATTTTCTCGGGCTTGCCCGTTTCGGGTTTGAGCTTAATACAATTCTATACGATTATAAAATCAATCCCGAATTAAGCGAGGATATTTTTACAAAAGCAATTGTAACTGTTGTTCCTGATGCTGATAAAAAAGATTCACTCTACTGGACTTCAACTCAAACTATTCCGAATACTAATGAAGAAGATAAAGCTTACAAAAGGATAGATAGTTTGAGGAATGTTCCCGTTACTTTCTGGGATCAGTTTTCCTGGCTAAGTACGAGGACGTACTTTTCAGAAAATTTTGCAATTAACGGCACACTTAATTTATGGCGATTTAATAGTGTAGAAGGATTCACACCCAGGCTTGGATTTTATTTTGAAGATGATCTCGATCAAAGATTAAACTCATCAGTTGATCTTGCTTATGGATTCTCTGATAAGCGTTTCAAAACAGATTTTGCTTTTGAATATCTTCTGGGAGATTACAGAACTACTTCAATTAATTTTAATGCATACAACTCAATTAAAATACTTTTCGGCAGTTCGGATGAGTATGCTGATCTTACAGCATCACTTTTGGCTTTATTGAATAAAGAAGAATTTCGCAATTACTATTATTCAGCAGGGTTTGATTTTAAAGTTGAAAGTGAAGTTTTTCCTGTACTTGCTTTAAGTGCAGGATTCCTTAATCGAAAAGATAAAAGTGCGCAGAATAATACTGACTTTGCTTTTTTCAGGAAAGACAAAGAATATCATGTAAATCCTCTCATATATGAAACAAGCATCAATGCTATTACTGCAGGATTTAAATTGGATTTCAGAGATTATATTGAAGACGGTTATTTTAGAAGAAGAACATCTCTTGGTAAATCATACACTAATTTTTCGGGAGATGTAACTTATTCAAACTCTGACTGGCTTGGAAGCGATCTTGAATTTACGACTTACAGATTATACATCGATAATTTTACAAGAACTTTCCGCTCCGCATTCCTTAATATTAAACTCTTTGGGATGTACAACTTTGGAGCTTTGCCATATCAGGATATGTATGCATTACCCGGCAATATTAATCTTCTTTCAAAATCATTCACATTTCGCACGCTAAGAGTAAATGAAATTTTTGGTGAGAGAGTTGCAACGCTTAATCTTGAATATAACTTGCGTGATGAATTGTTTAAATTATTACGCATTCCTGGTTTTAAAGATTGGGAAATAACTTTAAACCTGTTCTATAATTCTGCGGTTACTGAAATAGGAGATGAGTCTGCTTCACTTCTGCCAGTTAAAATAGAAACCTTTAATAAACCTTTTTATGAAATTGGTTTTGGTTTGGGGCAGGGAATAATTCCCTTGGAGCTTGAGTTTGCCTGGAAGTTAAATTACAGAGGAAGCAATAATTTTGTTATTAGTCTAAATACGTTTGCGTTTTAAAATAAAAAAGCGCCCGAAAGTGAGCGCTTGAACAAAAAAATAACACCAATATAGATTTTATTCTTTTGGTTTTGCCTCGTTTACAACTATGTTCCTGCCATTCATCTCAGAACCATTCAGAGCTTCAATAGCAGCTTTGGCTTCGGAATCATTTTCCATTTCTACGAAACCGAATCCTTTAGAACGTCCGGATCGGCGATCAACAACAACAGTAGCAGAAACAACTGTACCGTATGGAGTAAAAGCTTGTTTTAATCCTTCGTCGTTTACTGCCCATGGGAGACTTCCCACAAAAAGTTTTTTGCTCACAAGAGACCTCTATTAGTAATTAAACAACAATTATGGCAAAAGCCACATCTAAAAATATAAAAACTCTTACTAAACTCTCAATAGTTAAAAACTAAATGATAAAGGCAATTTTTGAATAAATTGCAATATAAGTCGATAATCAGTCGAGCCACTATACCTGATTTATAAATATCTGTCTGAATGTACACTTACAACCAGTACGTTATCTTTAGCATAAAAATGTTATCCGGCTTCACACTTAACAAGTTGTTGAATGAATTTCCAAACCGGAAGTCACCGGTTGGTTCTTCATCTTCTCTGCTTTGAGTCCAGACAAGAAATAGAGTAGAACCCGCCATATACTCCCATCTTAGTACTGCGTTCCCCCTTAATGATATATAATTGAAATCGGGGTTGCTAATTGTCTGCGATTCTGCTTGACCCTCTCCATCGGGATCAAGTGTATATGTAGTTACCTCGCCATTCGCATTGATACCTTGTTCAATAGTAGATCCGTTCTCACCATAGACTGTAAAATCATATGAGCTTGGTCTTTGAAGGAATTTAAAATCACTAAAGCTTCCTGAAGCAATAAGAGGCTGTAAATAAATCTGGAAACTTAGCTTAGGATTAATAATCCAGTCGGCGCGGATATTTGCCGAAAATGTATTTTGATCAAGATGAGAAAAGACATATCGTTTGCCATAAGTATCAGTAGCAACCGGATCAGAAAAATTTCCGATCCATTGAGTTTCATAAATATCTTTGTAAAATTCTGGTCCAACAGAAAGTGTCAAAGTTGGTAGAACTTTAAATTCAAAATTTGTGTAAATACCGCGGGAAGTTCCGTCTTTACCGGTGCTTAAATTTCCACCAAGGGATAAAACCCACCATACTCTGTTATCCGTGCCGATTTCAAAACTGACCGAGTTTTTTTCAGGATTTAATGTTAACGGTCCACCGCGTGTCCTTCTTGAATTTAAAGTTGAAGGATTGTATACGTATGAAAGATTAGCGTTGTAATAATCGCGTGATGCAAAGTAAGATCCAACCCGATAACCCTGAGCAATCCGGTTCCCTCCAAAATCATAACTAACAAATGTAGCTGCATTAAATCCGAAATACTGATAAAAATCTGTTGGAACATTCCATATATAATTTGTATAAAAATGAGCGTTTACATAATCACTGTAGGAACCAAAGCCAAGATCATTAACTTCAAACTTCGGACTTATAAATCCTATAGCAGTATTGAAAGTAAACCGTCCTCGGTTTTTGTTTAACATTAACCTTCCACTGTAGCCGGTTAATGAGGTGACAGAACTGTCAACCGAAATATGTGTAGCATCAGGGCGTTGGAAATAGTGTGTTGGACTTTGTTGAAGCGAAATCATTCTATCCGTAGTGCCTGTAACATTTGAAAGAGCAGCCCAGCCCGTTAGAACATAAGTATTTTGAGAATCTAAAAATGTCCAGCCATCACTTGCAGCAACAAAGGCATTTTTGTTTATTTGAGAGTTGAGAGATTGATCATCAAAAAATCGATTTGTAAAAGTCGAAAGTATTCCAAATCCCTGTCTGCCGGAATTAAAATCTCTCTGAAGACGAAGAACTCCGTAGTATGTTGCTGGTTCTACTTCTGCGTTTGAATTTACACCGTTTACATTTATATCCGCGTATTCACGTTTTGTCAATGATTGAATTGTACCCAATTTCCACCCATCATAAACCTGGCCTGAAATCTTTGCTGCACCAAGTATGTGTGTTCCGTTTGGAATATCTGCATAATCATAAGAGGGAAGTACACCTTGAGGCGCTCTACCAATTCTTCTACTGTAAAAGATATTTGTTGTTGGCCAATTGAATGAAACACTGTTGTTTGTTCC
>JAPHUI010000195.1 GCA_026193755.1 Ignavibacteriaceae bacterium
ACATCAAATTCAATTTCTCTTGAGACAACTATAATTGTTTGCCTGATCATAAATCTGAAAATTCCAGCAAACAATGATGCACCAACTATCTTCAAACCATAATGAAATAAAAATTGTGTAGTTGCGTTTTTTTGAAGTGCATCTATAGAATCTTTTATTAATAGGGGAACGTAAACTGTCCCTAAATTTGAAAGAATTATGAAAAAGAAGCCGAGGAAAAGCTTCTTTTTATATCGTGCAAAATATTTTTTTAGTGTATATAGGTTTTTCAATTAAAATAGTTACAATAACGGTTGAATAAGTAAATGGTAAAGATTTTGAAAAGTAAAATGGTTATTTAATCTCAACGAATCCAGTGTATTTTTGTAACACTTCCGGTACTTTTATCGTTCCTTCCGAAGTTTGATAAATTTCCAGTAAAGATACCATTAGCCTGCTTGTTGCTAACCCGGAACCATTTAACGTGTGAACGAACTCAGGTTTTTTCTGACCCTCTCTTTTAAACCTGATGTTAGCTCTGCGTGCCTGGAAGTCTTCAAAATTACTGCAGGAAGAGGCTTCAAGCCATCTCTGCTCGGCTGGCGACCAGGTTTCTATGTCGTAACATTTTGCTGCTGAGAAACTTAAATCACCAGTGCAAAGCATAATTATCCGGTAAGGAATTTTTAATGCTTTTAAAATATCTTCAGCATCTTTAACAAGCTTTTCAAGTTCATCGTAAGAAGTCTCGGGTTTTACGATCTTTACCATTTCTACTTTGTTAAATTGATGAACGCGGAGAAACCCTTTTGATTCTTTTCCGTATGAACCCGCTTCTCTTCTGAAGCAAGCTGAGTAGCCAACGTAATTTATGGGTAAATCTTTATCAGCTAACATTTCATCTCGATGAAGATTTGTAATTGGAACTTCTGCTGTCGGTATTGGATACAATCCATCTTTTTCGATTGCATACATATCATCTTCCATCTTCGGAAGCTGACCGGTTCCTTGCATTGATTCTCTGTTTACAAGGAACGGAGGAAATACTTCTTTGTAGTTGTGATTAGTTAAGTGATAATCAAGCATAAAATTAATCAATGCTCTTTCAAGTGTAGCGCCCTTGCCGATGTAAATCGGAAAACCAGAGCCGGATACTTTTGCACCTCTTTCAAAATCAAGTATATTTAATTTTTTACCAAGCTCAATGTGATCAAGTGTTTTTTCTGTTTTAGCGAATGAGAATCCATCAGGTGTCCATTTCCTTACTTCAACATTTTCTTCTGGAGTTTTACCTACCGGAACAGATGAGTGAGGCAAATTAGGAACAAACATCAACATTTCATTAAGCCCAGTTTCAACATCACGCAGCTTCGAATCCAACTCTGAAATACTATCAGAAACTGTTTTCATCTCAGCAAAGATTTGTTTTGTGTCTTCACCCGCTTTTTTCATCTGCGGGATTTTTGTAGAGACCAAATTCTTCTTTGCCTTCAGTTCTTCAGATTCAGAGATTATCTTCCTTCTCTTTTCATCGAGTGCAAGAATTTCATCAACACGATCTTTTTCGTTTTTGTTTTGAATCCCTTGCTTTACGGATTCAGGGTTTTCGCGTATGAGTTTTATATCGAGCATATATTTTTACTTTACTACTATGTTGTAAATCTTATTCTTTACGTAAATCTCTTTAATTATGTTCTTATCGGCTGTGTGTTTTATCACTTTGTCCTCACTGAACACTAACTTCTTTACCGCTTCCTGCTCACTGTCCATTCTGACTTCGACTGTTGCTCTCACTTTACCGTTAACTTGAACGGCGATACTTATTGTATCTTCAACCAGAGCAGTTATATCTACGGCATACCATAAAGGTTTTTCAAAAAGGGAAGTTGAATTACCTAACAAACTCCAGCATTCCTCACCAAGATGTGGGGCAAGCGGTGAAACTATAATAGCAAGCCTTTGCAAAGCAAAAAGTTGCATTTCTTTCGAGCACATTGATAACTCTTTAAAAATATTCAGTAATTCCATCAATGAAGCAATTGCTGTATTGAAACGGAAATGATTAATTTCTTCATCAACTTTGTGCAAAGTCTGGTTTACTTTTCTGTAAATGAATTTGTCTGGATCTGAAAGAGAATTTAAATCATATTTTTCTTTTGCATTCGTTTGATTTAACAAGTCTTTATATTCATTGAACAAATCATAAACTCTATTTACAAATCGATCTGTACCGGAAATTCCTTTATCGCTCCAGTCGCCTCCCATATCATAAGGACCCATAAACATCAGGTACAGCCGGAATACATCAGAACCATATTTAGAAGTGAAGGTATCAGGATTAACAACATTCCCTTTTGACTTTGACATCTTTGCCCCAGCATTCGTGATCGTTCCCTGGTGGACAAGTGTCTGAAAAGGTTCATCACCATTTGCAATTCCCAGATCACGTAAAAATTTGTGAATGAATCTTGCGTATAAAAGATGCATTGTTGCATGTTCAGCACCACCGACATACATATCAACAGGTACCCAATTATCGGCAATAGATTTATCGAATATTCCTTTTGAGAAATTTGGATTCAAAAATCTGAAATAATACCACGATGAATCAACAAATGTATCCATCGTGTCGGGATCACGTTTAGCATTTGAACCGCACTTGGGGCATTTCACATTTATGAATTTTTCATTTCTCGCAAGCGGTGATTCACCACCTAGTTTAAAATCAACATCGTACGGTAATTCAACCGGCAGTTCGTCTTCGCTCACTGCTATTTCACCGCATTTTTCACAATGGATAATTGGGATTGGTGTTCCCCAGTATCTTTGTCGTGAAATTAGCCAATCTCTCAAACGATAATTTATTGTTGGTTTTCCAATTCCGTTATCCTCAAGCCACTGATTGATTTTCTTCTTTGCATCTTCAACAAAAAATCCGTCTAGGAAATCGCTATTAATTGCAGGACCATCTTCAAGATAAGCTTTGCCGTCAAAATTATCTGGAGGTTGAACTGTTCTGATAATCGGAAGATTAAACTTTTCTGCAAATTCCCAATCTCTTTCATCCTGACCGGGAACAGCCATAATTGCACCTGTACCATAAGTCAGCAAAACATAATCAGCAATCCAGATTGGAATTTTTTTATTATTTGCCGGGTTTATAGCATAGCGACCGGTAAATACACCGCTTTTATCCTTGGCCAGGTCGGT